>JAJUGN010000051.1 GCA_029265975.1 Clostridiales bacterium | reverse complement strand
TGTCATTTCCGACGTACACGCCGCCGGAAATGACAGATTTGACTTTGTTTCCGCCACTCGTGGCGGAAATTCTGCGAAGCTTTTTGCTGTAAACAAGTTTTTCGACAAGCTGATGATTCCGCTTGATGCGGAATCCTGAATGCTGCAAAATATGTGTTAAAGGTGTTATATGCAGGATTTGACGAAAATTACAAGAGAAGAAATGATAAAGATGGCCGCCGAGACTCGGAAAAGGGTTACAAACGCAGTCGTGCCGCAGGAGAAGCTGGATAAATACCCTGCTACGGTTGAGCTGCTTCATGTTCCCACGCGCGTGGGGCCGTCGGACGTGTACTTCAGTTACAAGAACAAAGAGGAAAAAACGCCCCTGATAATAAACCTCCATGGCGGCGGTTTTATAAGAGAACGCACCCCCAGCGACGATCTTTTTTGCCGGAAGCTCATTAATAGCCTTAATTGCAAAACACTTGACATAGATTACCGCCTCGCTCCCGATTATCCCTTTCCTGCGGCGCTTCACGAGTGCTACGATGTGGTGAAGTGGGCGTTCGGCAATTCCGAACAGCTTGGAATAATACCATCGCAAATAATACTTACCGGCCATAGCGCGGGCGGCAACCTGATTTCGGGAATAACGATTTTGGCAAAGGAATCGGGCGACTTCATGCCGGCTTTTATCGTCATCGAATATCCGCCTATGGACTTATATACCGACCCGGACGAGAAGCCCAGCGGGAGCAAGGGTATACCGTCGGAGCGCGCCCGCCTCTATAACCTTTATTATTGCGATAGGGAACAGCAGAAAGACTATCTGGTTTCCCCGATTTTTGCCGGACCGGAGCTTTTGAGCGGATTTCCGAAAGCCCTGGTTATCACCGCCGAGGAGGACAGCCTCTGCGACGAGGGGGAACAATTCGCGCTTAATCTCGCCAGGGCGGGCAACGAAGTTACGCTTAAGCGCTTCAAAGGCGCAGGACACGGATTTACGATTTATGATATGCCCGGCGGGGAAGAAGCTTTTGAGCTTATCGTAAGATTTATTAAGGACAATCTTGCAGAAATAAACAGGTGAAAAAATGGACTACTCAAAGGAAGCTCTCCGCCTGCACAGGGAATGGAAAGGCAAGATAGAGATAAGGGCCGCGGTGCCTGTCTCTACGCAGGACGACCTGTCGCTCGCCTATACCCCCGGAGTGGCGGCGCCCTGTCTGGAAATACAGAATGACGTGTCAAAAAGTTTTGACCTGACGCGCCGCTGGAATATGGCGGCGGTGGTTACGGACGGAACGGCGGTGCTCGGACTCGGCGATATAGGTCCGGAAGCGGGCATGCCGGTTATGGAAGGCAAATGCGTTCTTTTTAAGACATTCGGAGATGTGGACGCTTTTCCTATTTGCATAAAATCAAAAGATGTTGACGATATAGTAAACACAGTTTATCTTATATCCGGGAGCTTTGGCGGTATAAACCTCGAGGATATTGCCGCGCCCCGCTGCTTTGAGATTGAAAAGAAGCTGAAGGAAAAATGCGATATCCCGATTTTTCATGACGACCAGCACGGCACTGCCATCGTAACTCTTGCAGGCATCTTGAACGCCTTGAAGGCAGTGAAGAAGAAAAAGGAAGATGTCCGTATAGTGGTTAACGGCGCCGGAGCTGCCGCGGTTTCAATTTCCAGGCTTCTGCTGACTGACGGTTTTAGGGATATTACGCTTTGCGACAGGAGCGGCGCCATATACAAGGGCCGCGAAAACGGCATGAATTCCGTCAAGGAGGAAATAGCGGAATATACAAATCTCTCAAAACGCTCCGGTTCGCTCGCCGATGTTCTTGCGGGTGCGGATATATTTATCGGCGTATCGTCGCCAAACACCGTCACAACCGAAATGGTGAGAAGCATGGCCAAGGATGCGGTGATTTTTGCCTGCGCGAACCCGACCCCGGAAATTTTCCCCGAGGATGCAAAAAAAGGAGGGGCAAAAGTGGTTGCGACCGGCAGAAGCGATTATCCTAATCAGATTAACAACGTTCTGGCATTCCCCGGCGTTTTCAGGGGCGCCTTTGATGTGCGCGCAATGGAAATAAACGATGAAATGAAGCTTGCTGCCGCCTATGCCCTGTCGTCGCTGGTGGCCGACGAAGAACTGTCGCCCGATTATATAATTCCCAAGGCGTTTGACCCGAGAGTGGCGATGACAGTGGCGGCTGCGGTTTCAAAAGCGGCGCGCGAAACCGGCGCAGCAAGACTTTGAAACAATAATTCAAGGGGGCGTAATTTATGAGCGATAAGCTTATTATGAAGGTTTATGTGGACATAGATCCTGCCGAAAGGCTGCAGCTTGAGACTCCTTCCGGCACGATTGTAATGATCCCTTTCACCGGTACCGTCGCAGGGGAAATCTTTAACGGCAGGATCCTCGGCGGCGGAGTGGACACTCAGCTTATTGATGTAAACGGAATAAAGCATATGTCGGCCCGCTACATGCTGGAAGGCGAGGACTATACCGGTGAAAAATGCAGAATTTTTATAGAGAACAACGGATTTTTTCCAAAAGACGCGCCGAAGCCCTTCAAGACCATACCTAAGTTTTATACCGACAGCAAAGCTCTCGCGCCCTATTTGCACAGCAACAAATTCCGCGCGGAAGGCGACCGCGAGGGCTCCGTGCTTGTCATAAAAGTTTTTGAAATCAACGCGGTATAGAAAGCATTATTAGCAGGACAAATTCGAAGATCATCCTCCTCCCCTCACCCTGCGGCGCTGACCCGAAATTGAAGGATAACGCTTTGTCCGGAAAAAGACGGGGCGCTTTTAAGCAGGAAAACTTAAAAACGCAAAACGACTGAGAGGCGGCTCTTGCCGCCCCTCAGTCAGCGCTTGTCAAAGAACGTGTTTACAGCAAAAAGCTTCGCAGAATTTCCGCCGCGAATGGCGGACACAAAGTCAAATATGTCATTTCCGGCGGCGTGTACGTCGGAAATGACACCTCTCATGACGGGCGCGGCAGAGCGGCCGTCATGCAACCCCCTTGTCAAAAAGCCCAAAGGACTTTTTGACAGTCTGCGACTGAGGGGCGGCTCTTGCCGCCCCTCAGTCAGCGCTTTTTTATGTTCGTTGAAATCTCTGATAGTGCCCGCGAGGCCTCCATGTTGCAGGTGTTGGTCTTCGCTATGTCGCCAAGCGAAAGCATGCCTACAAGCTTTCCCTCGTTTGTAACCGGCAGCCTTCGTATCTGATGGGCCGCCATGATTTCGGCCGCAAGGCGGACGTCGTCCTCCGGCGCCGCGGAAATCGGAGCCCGGGACATTATCTCGCGTACCGGAGTGCGTTCCGGGTCGCTTTCCGCCGCCACACAGCGAAGTACGATGTCTCGGTCCGTAACTATGCCGCGGAGCCTTCCGTCGGCCGTGCAGACCGGAAGAGAGCCGATATTGTGCCTGTAAAGGAGTCTTGCCGCAAGCGAAGTGGACTCGTCTGGAGAAATCGAAACGACATTTTTGCACATAAGCTCGTTTACTTTCATATTTGCACACCTCCGCCGATATTGTTCCCTCGGGAGCGGTTGCTTATACGGCGCAAAAGTGCTATAATGCTAAAAAATACTGGAGGAGCCTTAATTGGAAAAAGAGTTTTATATGGCCGAGGCGCTTGGGCTCGCAAGAGAAGCGGCTGCGGCGGGAGAAGTGCCCGTAGGCTGTGTGATTGTTTCCGAAGGAAAGATTGTGGGCCGCGGCAGGAACCGCCGCGAGTCGGACAGGAGCGCGCTTGCGCACGCCGAAATTGAGGCCATAGGCGAGGCCTGCAAGGCCCTGGGCGGATGGCGCCTTACGGGCTGCGAGCTTTATGTGACGCTTGAGCCCTGCCCTATGTGCGCGGGAGCGATAATAAATTCCCGGATATCGAAGGTTTTTTACGGGGCGGGAGATTCAAGGGTCGGCGCTTGCGGCGGGGTTTTGAATCTGTTTGAGGAAAACTTCGGGCACAAGCCGCAGATAGTCGGCGGAATGATGCGCGAGGAATGCGCGGAGCTTATATCTGAGTTTTTTAAAAAACTGCGAAAAACATAACCGCCGGCTTTTGCCCGGCGGTTATGTTTTTCGCTTTCAAAGACTTTTAAGACGGCAGAATACGCCGCCTTGATTTAGCTCCAAGCTCCCGTAGCATCCGTCAAAAACGCTGCCCGGGTTCATGATATGCATCAAGCCGTTCATTTCGTACACGGGGCGGTGAGTATGCCCGAACAGCAGGATATCTGCGGAGGCTTCGCGCGCCGCTTCTATTGCTTTACCGTAGCCGGTCTTGACTCCGTAGATATGCCCGTGAGTCATGAAAATCTTCAGGCCCTCAAGAGTGAGACTCCTGGTTTCAGGCTCGTTCGAGCCGGCGTCGCAGTTTCCCCTTACGCCTGCGGCCTGTATGCCCGGGAAATCCGCCTGAATCCGGTACATATCGAATATCCCGTCGCCCAGATAAAGCACCAAATCCGGCCTTTCCGCAAGAACTGCGCGGCGCATTGAAGCATATTTTCCGTGTGAATCGGAAAAAACCAATATTTTAATTGTGTGATTCACCTCTTTTTGCAAAGCGAATATACTGAAACTAGGGAAGCAATGCAGGCAAAAGCATGGAAAAAGGCTCTTGCCCTGTTTACTGCGCAGGCCGCTCGCCTAGTGAAGGCAGCCGCGGAAACGATGGAGGTAGTATATGAAAAACGATTTTGAAAACATCCTGGGAATGTTGAACGCCGCCGGCAACCCGAAGATTTCCGAAAAAATGCCGGAGCTTATGCAGCTTGCGGACTCTGCGGACGGACAGCGCCTGAAGGAGAAATTCTCGGGCAGCGACGAGGTCAAAAAAGCGATGGAAAGCGGGGACCCCGGCTCCCTGCAATGTCTGCTGACCACCGTTCTCCAAACGGAGGAAGGCAAGCGCATCGCAAAGCATCTGTCCGACATGCTTAAATAGTCCGTTATGAAAGGTGAGCAGTATGGGAGATTTTGAAAACAGGATAAACGAATTGCTCAAGTCGCCCGAAACCCTGGCGCAAATCATGAATCTCGCCCGCTCACTTTCCGGCGACGAAGCGGAAACCGGCAGCAAGGAAGAAAAGCAGGACGCTTTCAGGGGGCCCGGCGCTGCGGATACTGCCGCAGCCTTGGACCCCCAGATAATGGGGCTTCTGGGGGCCGCGATCAGGGAATACGGCTCCCCGAGCGAAAACGCCGCACTGATATCCGCAATCAAGCCCTTTCTCAAAAAGGACAGGCGGGATAAGGTCGATAAAGCCATGCAGATAGCCAAGCTTGCCAAAGTAGCAAAAAATGTTATTCCCGAAATCGGAGGCTCCAATAATGTATAACAGATACGCGTGCCGCCGCGGAGAGTTCCTCAGGACGGAGCCGCAGCATGAGCCGTGCAGGCCGAAGCACGGATGCGACCCGCCGCCTCCGCCGTGCCCGGAGCCGGAAAGAAGCAGAAACGCTTCAAATCCGCTGTCGTTTCTGAATTTGAAAAACCTTAACATCAAAAATCTGAACTTGCTGCCCGGGGATCTTGATGCGGGAGATATCCTGCTTTTCCTTGCTCTGATACTTCTTTATCTGAAAAACAAAGACGAGGAGTGCCTGATAATACTGCTCGTGCTGCTTTTTATGAATTGACGGCGCTTTTGCCGTCCGGCAGTCTGAACGCATCGTCGGAGGGAACCGTAAGAGTCACGCTGTCGGCCGACATTTCATAAATAAGCGTATCTCCGTCATAAATCCGGGAAGCGGCAAGCAGGCCTGTGGCCAGCGAAACATAATATTCATAAGTATAGCTATATTCGCCCGACCGAGCCCTGACGTAAATGCAGGGCTCGTTGTTGTGCTGCGTGAGGGCTGCCTCGATTATGTCCGAAGCATCGATACGGAGCACATCCTCATATGTCGGTATCATCTCGAATTTATCCAGAAATGCGGGATCGCTTTTGGTGCCCGCGTTTCCGGTATAGTAGCTTCTTTCGGAGCCGTACCATATATAGACGTTGTTATCAGTAATGATTATGTTCTTTGCGGAAGTGTTTTTCGGTCCCGAAACGGACAGCCTGGATATTCCGGACCTTACGCTGGCCGTTATTTTGTATACCGCCTTTCCGTCTTCCCAGTAGCTTGTTATAGTGACGATCTCCGAATAGCTTTCGGCTCTGCTCATGGTTCTGATCACGCTCTGGACGTTGTCCGCCGTGATTGTAAGCCTTTTTATATTCTCGTTTGCCTGAGTACCGGGCAGGGGAGTTTCGGTCATGCCGCTCGCCGCCGGAGGCGGAAGTGTTACGGCCGGAGTGCTGCCTGAAGTGCTGTAAATAAACACTATGAGAACAAGCATTATAAAAAACGAGCTGCCATAGGCGACAAGCAGCATTTTTTTATGATTCACTCCCTGCTCCCTCCTTGCGAAATCGATATTATCGGACTCAGGGTCTGAAATCGGCGGGCTTGGAAGGCAAAACGCCGAAGCTCCAGAGTATTGCGTCCGCTATCCTTTGGCAGGCTCTGCCGTCGCCGTACGGGTTGACCGCTCTTGCCATTCGTTCGTAGCTTTCCCTGCTCGTCAGTAGCTCCTCGGCCAGGCTGAAGATCTCGTCCTCGTCGACTCCGGCAAGCTTAACGGTTCCGGCGTCCACGGCCTCCGGGCGCTCTGTTTCACGCCTTAAGACAAGCACCGGCTTCCCAAGGGCCGGGGCTTCCTCCTGAAGCCCGCCGGAATCCGTCATTACCATGTGGCAGCGCGACATCAGGCAGTGCATTTCGGATGTTTCAAGCGGCTGGACAAGGCGTACGCTCTCGGATCCGCCCAGAATTCTGTAAGCTGTGTCCCTGACCGCCGGGCTGGGGTGCACGGGATATACGAACTCCGTATCGGGAAAGGCCTCTGCCAGCCTTCTCACGGCTCTGAAAATGCTTTCCATCGGTTCGCCGTAGTTTTCCCTTCTGTGGCAGGTCATAAGCACTATCCTTTTGCGTGAAAAATCCAGGGAATTCAATGTTTCATCTGTAAATCGCTTTTCCTTTGCGACTGTATATTTCATGGCATCGATCACCGTGTTGCCGGTTATGAACACGCCCTTGCATATTCCCTCTTTTTCTAGGTTTTTAGCGTTGTTTTCAGTAGGGCAAAAGTGCAGGTCGGCAAGCGATCCGATAAGCTTCCTGTTCATTTCCTCCGGAAAGGGAGAATACTTGTCATATGTTCTGAGTCCCGCCTCCACATGGCCGACTCCGATTTGCGAATAAAATGCCGCCAGAGCCCCGGAAAAGGCGGTGGTGGTGTCTCCGTGCACCAAAATAAGGTCGGGCTTTTCGCTTAGGAACACTTCTTCCAGCCCCTTCAGGGCCCTTGCCGTGATATCCGAAACCGTCTGCCCCTGCTGCATTATGTTAAGGTCGAAATCCGCCTTTATGCCGAAGGTATCCAGCACCGAATCGAGCATCTCCCGATGCTGGGCCGTTACGCAGCAAAGGCTTTCTATTTCCGCACGCCGCTTCAGCTCAAGGACCAAAGGAGCCATTTTTATCGCCTCCGGTCTTGTGCCGAAGACGGACATTACTTTAATTTTATTCATTTGAGAGTCCTTCCCCGGTCCCGGCTTCCCGATTGCCGTTTTCCGAGCCGTTTTTCTTCTGTTCCTCGAGCGCCTGGTATGTCGTCTTCGTCACAAAGGCTGTCACGACGATTGCCACCGCAAAGGTCACCATTATCAGCACCGCCCTCATGACGCCTCCCGTTGTAAGCACGACGGCCACCAGCCCGAGCACGGTGCTCACGGAATAGAGCACGGCGACCGCCTGCTTCTGGCTCATGCCCATATCTATGAGGCGGTGGTGCAGGTGCCCCCTGTCGGGGCGCATCGGGCTCTGCCCCTTAAGTATCCTCCTCACGAAAGCGAAGGCGGTGTCAAAAAGCGGGAAAGCCAGAACAAGAAACGGCACTACGAAGGACACGATGGCGTAGAATTTGAAAAGCCCGATTACCGACACGGTGGCGAGCACATAGCCGAGCAGCAGCGACCCCGAATCGCCCATAAATATCTTCGCGGGGTTTATGTTGTAAGGCATGAACCCGAAGCAGGCGCCGACGAGCGCGGCTATTATTATGGCAAGCCCTATGTCCGCCACCAAAACCGACACCACGAGCATTACTATCGAGCTTATTGCCGAAACGCCGACCGCGAGCCCGTCGAGCCCGTCTATGATGTTCACCGAATTCGTAATCGCCACTATCCAGAAAACAGTAACGGGAACGGACATCACGCCGAGAGAAATATATTCGCCCGTTCCGAACAAATTAAGGCTTGAAACTATGTCGATTACTATGCCGTAATAAACTGCTATGAGCGCGGCGAGTATCTGGAAAGCCAGCTTTGCGATGGCGCCGAGCTGGACTATGTCGTCTATGACTCCGACAACGACAACTATAACTGCGCCGAGCAGCAAGCCCTGTATCTGAGGGCTTATTTCGGCGAACAGCACCACGCTGAGTACAAAGCCCAGGAATATGGCAAGCCCGCCCATTCTCGGTATCGGGTGGTCGTGAACGCGTCTTGCATCCTTCGGGACGTCGATGGCGCCCACCTTCTGTGCGAAGCTTTTTGCCACGGGAGTCATCGCAAAGCTTATCGCCATTGCCACAATGAGCGCCAAAACAACGTTTATAACACCTCTGGCGTCAATATACATTATCTTTACCCCTCCGGGCGGACTAAAAGCAGATCCGCCCCGCAACGCGCAATGCCGCGTCCCGCTTCTATTTTTCTACGAAGCCGACCTTCTTATAGACTTTGCGCAAAGTTTTGTAAGCGGCTCTCGCCGCTCTTTCCGCGCCTTCCCTGTAAACGCCTTCAAGATAAGCCTTGTCCCTTATAAGGCGTTCGGCCTCCTCCCTTATAGGGCGAAGGCGCTCCACTACCGCTTCGCCGACGGCGGGCTTGAACTCTCCGTAGCCTCTCCCTTCAAATTCTTTTTCAATCTCGGAGTAGCTCTTTCCGGTGGCGGAGGCGTATATCGTCATCAGGTTCGATACGCCCTTCTTGTTCTCGGGATCGTATCTGACCGAGGTTTCGCTGTCCGTGACGGCCCTTTTGAAGGAGCGCATTATCTCCTCGGGCTTCTGCATCAGGTAGATGCAGCCGCCCGGGTCCTTGTCGGACTTGCTCATCTTGTTTTCGGGCGAAGTCAGGCTCATTATCCTGGCTCCCACCTTGGGAATAAAGGGCTGCGGGACTCTGAAGACCTCGCCGTAAACGCCGTTGAAGCGCTGCGCAACATCTCGGGTAAGCTCGACATGCTGCTTCTGGTCCTCGCCTACCGGCACAAGGTCGGTCTGATAAAGCAGAATGTCGGCGGCCATGAGAACGGGGTAGGTGAAAAGCCCGGCGTTGATGTTGTCCTCGTTTTTGGCGCTCTTGTCCTTAAACTGGGTCATGCGTGAAAGCTCTCCGAACATCGCATAGCAGTTCAGGACCCAGGCGAGTTCGGCGTGGGCGCTGACATGGCTTTGGATGAATATAGTGTTTTCCTTGGGGTCGAGTCCGCAGGCAATATACTGGGCGAGCTGCTCGAGCGTGTGGCGGCGCAGCTCCGCGGGATTCTGCCGCGACGTTATGGCGTGCATGTCCACTATGCAGTAATAGCAGCTGTATTCTTTCGAAAGCTCAACCCAGTTTTTTATCGCTCCGAAGTAAGAGCCGAGCGTCAGCTGCCCGGAAGGCTGTATTCCGCTGAAAATGACCTTTTTCTCATCCATCATTCGCTAGACCTTCTCATTCAAAAATTCCTTGAGGCACTCTCCCATTATGCGGCAGCCCTTGTCGATTTCCTCCATGCTCGGCAGAGAAAAGTTGAGCCTGAAGCCCCTGTTGTTCGGATCGGCCTTAACGTCGAAGGTCGCGCCGGGCACGCAGGCCACCTTGCGCTCGAGAGCAAACTTCCAAAGCTCGGTTCCCGAGCGGCCCTCCGGCAGATCGCACCAGATGAAGAGCCCTCCGCCCGGTTCGGTGTGCGTCACGCGTTTGTCAAAATACTTGTCTATGCACTCGAGCATATATTCGCGCTTCTTTCTGTAAACCCTGATGCATTCCTGGATATGCTCGTCCAGATCGTACTTCTCAAGGTATTTGGCTATGGCTACCATGAAGAACTGATTCGTGCAGACGTCCTCTCCCTGCTTTGCGACGGTCATCTTTGCAATCAGCTCCGCCGGGGCGATTGCGTATCCGAGTCTTATTCCGGGCGATATCACCTTTGAAAAGCTTCCGGCGTATATTATGTGGCCGGTCTTGTCCATCGCCTTTATAGGCGTGACCGGAGGCCCCGAGTAAGAAAGCTCGAAGTAAGGACTGTCCTCGACTACGGGTATGTCGTACCGCACGGCAAGCTCGTACAGACGCTTCCTGCGCTCCCCGGACATGGTGACGCCCATCGGGTTCTGGAAGGTCGGTATCGTATAGATCAGTTTTACGTTTTTCTCCGTCTCGAGGGCCTTTTCCAGCAGGTCTATCCTCATGCCCTCATAGTCCATGGGAATGCCCACGATATTGGCTCTGAAGGAGCGGAAGGTGTTTAGAGCGCCGATAAAGCTCGGATTCTCCGAAATTACCGTGTCTCCCTCGTTCACGAGGCACTTTGTCGCAAGGTCGATGACCTGCTGTCCCCCGTGTGTTATGAGTATCTCGTCGCCCGGCGTGTCTATGCCGTACTTATTTTTATGGCGTTCGCGTATGAGCTTTATGAGAGGCGGATAGCCTTCCGTAATTCCGTACTGCAGGGCTATTCCGGCGCTTTTTTCCAGAACCTCTTTGGCCGCCTGCTGCAATTCTTCGGCCGGAAAAAGGTCCTCCGACGGATTCCCTCCCGCAAGGGAGATGACCGTAGGGTCGGAGGTATATTTAAGCATTTCGCGTATAGTCGAAGGCTTCAGACTTTTCATTCTTTCAGAGCATTTGAAATTCAGCATTAAGAGCACCCCATTTTTTCCTTTTTATCTGGTTATTTTATCACAGCTTGGCGCTTTTGAAAACACCTTTTTATTTAGCTTTCTCCTTTTTATGAGGCAAAAACATTCGGGCGGCACAGTCCTCCCTTTTTATTTTCTCCCGTGAAATCGTGCCCCGCAAAAAGGCGGTGTCCGGAACCGAGCCGCTAAACTTAAATATCCGAAAAGAATTTTATCGACATCCTCAGGTAAAAAACCCTTTCGGCGTCCTTAAAGTCAATCCCGCTAAGCTCTTCTATTCGGTTGAGCCTGTATTCCATGGTCGCTCTATGTATATAGAGGTCTTTCGCCGTCTTAACAGCGTTCATTTCGTTTTCGAGATATGCCTTCAGAGTATGGAAATAATCGCTGTTGTTTTCCCTGTCGTACTGAATCAGGGTTTGGATTTCCGGAGCGCACAGAAACCTGCCCCCGAGCTCTTCGGTCATTTTCGCTTTCAGATAGTAAAGCACTATTTCCGAAAACCTGTGATGCCATATGGACGGAAAATGTGTGAGGCCTATTCTAAGCGCTATAGAGGCCTGCAGGTAATAGGACCGAATCTCCATGATATCGGTAAAAGTATTGCTGTACCCTATCCGGAAATTCGCCTCCCTAAAGGTTTCGAGATATTTTATTGTGAACTTTTCGGGAGAGGAACTATAAAACGACAAATTTACCACGCAGGCAATAAAATCCCTGTATTCAAAAAAGCAGCAGCCCTTGAAATCCCTGTTGAAAGTCTGGCAATAGTACGGGATGGTCCTGTTGAAGTAGTCCCTCTCGCTAGGCATGACGCTGGCCATGAGATACGGGCCGGAAATGTCCCAGCCGCGCTGCGCCAGACTGTTTTCAAGCCTCCATCGCTCGACGTTTTCGCCGCTCAGAAGCTCGGTCAAAAGATCCACGGCATGATCGTTTGACGATGTGAAGTTATGCTTTTCGGACATGTCGTATATGAGCTGTATAAACGAAGTGAAAAACCTCAGCAACCCCGCGTCATAGCTGCGGTAAGGGTTCCTGTCCTCCGACACAACAACCCTGCACGCAAATTCGCCCCCGTAAAACACGTTCATGCACAGGCAATTCACGGAAAATATGCTCGGCTCATATATAAAGGGTTCCGTCAGCATCTTTACATTATTCCATATTATGTCATTTTTGAAGAAGGTCACCACCTCCTGAGGCAGAACCTCCGGATTAGGCTGAGGGATGTTGGAAACTTCGCACAGGCGGCAGTATTGGCTTGAGTCGCCGAGAAACTTAAACTCGCTGGTGTTCACAAGCAGTTCGTTCTGGTTGAAGTAAGGGGCCATAAGGTCGACCAGATGCTGGACTCTTCGCCCCCTGTTTACGGCGTCCAGCAGCTTATACTCCAGAGAATTGTATTCGCTGAATATGGCGGTCACCTGATTCGAGAGTTCCTCCAGCCTGTAATCCGTATTGAGCACCAGCAGGATCAGCTGGGATTTCGTATATATCTCCGAAGGCATCCCGATGCACAGCATAGCCGCCCCATTTTGTATCGATATGATATCCGGCAGCGTCTCGGAACAGACGACATAAATGATTCCCGATTTCAGAACGGGCTGCCCGCAATAAATCTCGCATCGTTCAAGGTTGAAGAGATTGTCGCTGTTTGTGTAATTTTTGAACACAGCCGGCCGGCCAAGCGCGTCCTCAATAATACCTATACACAGTTTCATACCTCGCCCCCCAATCACTTATTCATATTGTAGATGAGCAAGGTGAAAATATCAATCTGTTTGTATTATTTACATAAATTTTGCTTGGATATAAACTTTTTTTACCAGGCAAGGATTGCCGGGCTTGTGAGAATCGAGAGCCTTTCAGCACACCCCTTGATTAAATCAGGACACTGTTCAGAAGGAGGATTGAAATGTCAACATTACAGGAAATATCTTTTGCGGTGGAAAACGGGAAATCAAAGCTTGTCGGCGATCTGGTTAAGAAAGCGATAGACGAGGGAATCAGTCCCGACGTTATCCTTAACGAGTGCATGATCCAGGCCATGGGCGTTGTCGGCGAGAAGTTCAAGAACAACGAGATCTTCGTTCCCGAAATGCTTATCGCCGCCCGCGCCATGAAGAAGGGCGTCGAAATCCTTACCCCTTACCTCGCGAAGCAGGGCGTTGAGC
>JAJUGN010000005.1 GCA_029265975.1 Clostridiales bacterium | reverse complement strand
TCACAGCTTGGAATAGTACTCGCGGCTTACGGGGTAGAGGTGCTTGAGCAGCTTCATGGTCGAAGGCGTCCTGGTGACGGAGGAAGCGAAGCAGAAAACACGCGGATATGGAACGGCGAAGGTGGATTTCACAAACTCCTCGCAGAGCTCGCGGGCCCTTGCGTCGTCTATATCCTCCTCGATCTTAGGCGGGTTCACCCCGAGGACTATTTTGTCGTTGAAATTCTTTATGAGGTACTGGGAGTCGTTCATCGGCTGCGGTATCCATATATCTACGCCCGCCTCTATCATCGCGGGGACAAGCATCTCGTTTTTGCCGCAGCAGTGGAGATGGAAATACATGCCGCGCTTGTGGGCGGACTCCGCTATTCGCTTAAGATAGGGCACAAGCATCTCGCGGCAGGTGGCTATCGAGAAGAAGGGGGCGCGCTGGGAGCCCCAGTCGTCATGGAACTGAATGATGTCAACCTTGAAGTGCTTTTTTATAAGGCCGAAGTAATCGTCATAAAAATCGGCAAGCTTGTCGAAAAGGCGGTGGACGGCATCCTGCTGATCCTCATCCATGAGCGCCATGGCGGCGCCCTCAAAATCACAGAATGAAATAAGCCGCTCAAAAAGCCCGCTGAACACGGTCCATTCATTCATGCGGTCATCGGAAAGATATGGCGAATTTATTTCAGAGCTTCTTTTCCAGTCCAGCTTTTCAAGGTCGGGAAAGGTTATGTACTTTTCCCACTGGTTTATGTCCGGACATTTCGGGTTTCCCGGCTTGACCATAGAGCCGTTCACAAGCGCCTCGTATTCCCAGTCCACCCCGAAAAGGTCCTTGCCGCCCTTCTGTATGCCCTCCATCGGCTCGGCATCGGAGACCATCGCGCGGGCAATGTTGTCGGGGATGAAGCGGGGGTTGAACATCTGCACCTCGGAGGCGTAGTAAGCGAGCCACTGCGGGGGCTCTCCCTTGAGCATTGATAAAATATTATCGCGGTATGAGATGGGAGTTGCGGGCTTCGGCATCTTCCCGTCTTTGGCGTTGGGGTTCGGCAGGCATATCATGGTCCCGGTTATTTTGGACTCCTTTTCGGCGTCATAAGGCTTCCTGTTCATTATTCTGCTCCTTTCAAACCTTGCTTTTGAGTAAAAGATAACACAGGAAAAGACGTTAATCTATCAATTTTCTTCAAAATAGCATATTATGTGGCTGTTGAACAAAAATAAAACTTCCAATGTTATCAATATACACACCAGCGATTGACGAAGGCCCAGAGATAATAAACCGCGCCCAAAACAAAGCATGCCGTAACGGCGATGTCGGCCTTGCGGTTTTTGGTAAGGAGAGCCACGGCAAAGCTTATCGGGAACATGGAGGCCAGGTATCGCGGGCCGGAAAGCAGCCAGGTGACACCGACGCAGACGGTGAAGTAGGCAATATAATAAGCGGTGTAGGATGGGCGCAGCCTTCCGACCGCCGCAGACATGACTGCAAGCGAACCGAAAATAAAGGCGAGGTTCGGCCACCAGAGCCCGTAGGACCATTCGGGATGTCCGTTCCCGAAGGATGCTATGCTGTGACGGACCATATAGGCCGCAGTGTTGAAGAAGTATCCGAGGTTCTGGTTCCAGTGCTCGCTCTGATAAATGAGGTACTGGAAGGGGTTGCCCGAAACAGCGTAGTTGATATACAGATAGGCGCAGAAGCCCAGAGGAATGATGAAAAGGGAAATCAGGTGCATTATTGTCCTCGAAGGTACAAAATTTCCGCTTTTCACCTCATATATCGTGTCGGCGATAAACTCAAAGCAGACGGGCGCTATGAGCGCGAGTCCGAGCGACCTTGTGAAACAGGCGAGCCCGCCGAAAACGGCGGCGGTCATATATTCCTTCCGCCTTGTAAAATAAATGCAGGATGCGGAGAGCAGAAGAAACAGCGAATCGCTCATGGGCGCGGAATAGAAAAGCGTGCTCGGCACTATCACGATGTATTTGACTGCGCGCAGGGCGTCGCTGTGCTCCATGTCAAGCCTTGCGATTTTATAAATCACGCAACCCGCGAGGGAAAAGGAAACAAGCGATATGACGACGGCGGGGATGAAGTAGTGCCCCGTAAGGTAAGCCGCGCCCCTTATAAGGATAGGGTACATCGGCAGGAAAACAAGCCTCACTATGTCGTCGATATATCCGGCAGAACGGTACCAGTTTTCGGCTATGTCAACGTAGTGGTAGCCGTCTCCGTATGTCCATATGCTGCGAAACGTGGTGTAGGGGTCGGCGGCTCCGCCGATTGCGCGGTACATAATCATGGAAAGCGCGAGAATTGCAAGGCGTGACAAAAACAAAAGTCCGAAGATACTCAGAAAGAGCCGAAAATCCGATTTTACGGCGGCGCTGCAATCCTTTTTCCCGCTCCATGCCTCCATCCACACGGGTATGAAGCGTATCCCGAGCATCGCAAAAAGCGCCGCGGCCAAAACGGCGGAAAACGCCGCCGGCAGTCCCTCCGGCGGCGTCTTGAGCCACCATCCTGCAAAAACCGCGAGCAGCGCCGCCAGGCACGCGCCTGTAAAAAACCATCTTCGCCTCATTATCGTCATCCCTCAATCAAAAAAACGCGGAACACCCCATCGAATATTTGGACTTTTGCCGAACCGCCTTACTTAATCCAAAGCGATTTTCTTCTCCATCACAAGGAGAGAGCAGACGTTGCCCTCCTCGGTGTCTATCTGCCTGAAGCCGTGCTTTTTGTAGAAGGCGATAGCCCTGGCGTTAGTTTCGGCTACCCTCAGGCGGAGCGTTCTTCTGCCGAGCCTGCGGTACACTGAAGTCGCGTGCCCGAGAAGCTGTACGGCAAGGCCCTTTCCCCTGTAAGGCTCGTCTATATAATAAAATGCTATGCAGCCGGCGTGGGACGCGAGGTCCTGCTCCATGCTGAGCTCAAGAATGCCCACAGGCCTGTCGCCGAGAAAGGCCTCGGTAACCGACATGGGATCCTTGCGGCTGCGCTTTTTCGCGATCTTGAGGTAGATGTCGCTGAATCCGTCAAGGCTTCCGTGCGCCGTTATCCAGGCGTCCTTGTAAGCGTCCAGATACTTATCTCCGCGCCTGTCCAAATCCATGGGGCGGAAGTACATGTTGGTGCCGTCGGTGAAGCTCTCCTTTTTCCACCAGTCCTGGCGCTTGAAGGCGCTCAGTTCATCCGGAAGATGAGAGTTGTCATTCATATATTCTATGGAGAAGGCGCCGTCCTTGTAAGTCAAGAGCGAAACCGCCGTATTGTCGCAGTAAAAAACGCGGCTTATTTCTTCGGGGGGAATGTTCATCACCGTGCAGAGCAGGGCTCTGATGGCTCCGCCGTGCGTGACGACGGCGATGCTTTGACCGTCATGCCTTTCGGCAAGCGACCTCACGGCGGATGTGATCCTCTCCGACAGCTTGTAGAAGTTTTCGCAGCCGCTGATATTCCATTTGTGCGGAGCACTGTTGTAGTTTTTGTATTCCTCGGGCATCTCACGCTCTATTTCCGCCCAGCAGACGTCCTCCCATACGCCCATCTTCACCTCGCGGAGCTCGGGCAGAATATTAAGCGGCAGTTTCTTGGGAACGCAAATCGCGGCCGCGGTAGCCCTGGTGCGGCTGAGATCGCTTGAATAAACGGCGTCAATACGGATGTCCTTGAACCGCCGGCGCAGATACTCAAGCTGCTTTGTCCCCATTTCCGTAAGAAGGCTGTCGTAATGGCCGTGAACCCGCCGGTAAAGGTTGCCCTCAGCCTCGGCGTGCCTGATGATATAGACGTAAGTCATACAATTTCACGTGCGCTTTCTATGATAGTTTAGTTGTGAAAGGCCTACTGGGCCCTGTCCAGAGTTATTACGGTTCCCGTCATTTCAAAATTCTTCGTTTTTACAATATGGGTGCGCCCCACCCTTACCTCCTGGGTGCCCACTTCGTTCAGAAGCGATGTGGCGGTCACCTGGGCGGTAATTGTGAAGGTCAGGTCGAGGTATTCTCCATTCGGTATTATTACGGTTTTGACGAACGAGTCCGTATTTGTTTTTTCAAGCTTGTCCACCTTGCTTGGAACCGCCGTGACGCTCTGCACCTGACAATCGATGTAGCTTCCGCTGGAGATGGTCCTGTCCGGAACAAACTTCTTTATGTTTTCGTACTCCTCGCGGGGCACCGCGTGAACCAGCACCGTATAAGTAATCTGGGTTTTGGGGGCAAGCTTGCCTTTGCCGCCCAGGAATTTATAAGCAAAAAACAGCGCCGCTGCCAGTATGACGACGACAATGATCACGTCTATCACATTTATCTTTCTTTTCGCTTTCTCCATTGAGAGCCATCCTTTCAGTTGCTTTATAGAATAAAACATTGTATAATATGGAAATAAATATTCTGCCTCAGTCGTGCGGGAAGCGACCGTAACGCCGACACAAAGGTAATTGTACAACATTTTACCTTTTCAAACAAGTACCGTGCCAAAAAAATGTAAATTGCGGGCTGAGGCGCCTGTAATAACGCGCTTTTTATCGATTTTTTCCTGCGGCTCTGGGCTTCCGATATGGAGATACAAATATAAAATGACGGGAGCCGACGTTTGGGGGGTTATTTTGAAGATTATAATGCTGATAAGCGGAGGAGACGTGGGCGGAGCCAAAACACACGTCCTGACGCTTTTAAGGGAGCTTAACAAAGTAATTAAGGCCGACCTGGTCTGCTTCAGGGAAGGTGAATTCGCTGCCGAGGCCAGGGGAATGGGCATACCTACCGCCATTATTAATTCGGGGCGTCTGTTTAAGGATATCGCGCAGCTTAAAGAGCGCATCACCGAAGGGGGTTACGACGTAATACACTGCCACGGCTCAAGGGCGAATTTCATCGCCAGCCTGCTGAAAAAAAGCCTTGATCTCCCCATAATCACAACGGTGCACAGCGACCCCAAGCTTGACTACATGGGGCGGCCCGCGGGAAAGCTCATATACGGCAACATAAACCAGTATTCGCTGAGAAAGCTGGACTACCATATCGGCGTTTCCGACGCCATGACAGACATGCTTATAGACCGCGGCTTTTCGCCGGACAGGCTGTTCACCATATATAACGGCATTGATTTTACCGACAGGCTCGGAGAGTTCGACCGGACCGCATACCTGGCCTGGCTCGGAATCAATTCGGACGAGTGCGTGGTCGCGGGGATAGCGGCGAGGCTGAATCCGGTAAAGGACGTCGCTACGCTCATACGCGGCTTCGCGGACGCCGAGCGGGACTATCCGAACCTAAGGCTGCTCATAGCCGGAGACGGCGAGCAGCGCGAAATGCTCGAAAACCTTGCGAAGGAGCTCGGCGTGTACGAAAAAACGCGCTTCCTCGGCTGGGTGACAAATATCAGCGAATTTTACAGGGCGCTTGACATCAACGCGCTCACCTCGCTTTCGGAAACCTTCCCGTACGCTCTCACCGAGGGCGCAAGGGAGTGGCTGCCGACCGTAAGCTCGCGCGTCGGAGGCGTGCCTTACCTGATAGACGACGGAGTGAACGGGTTTCTGTTCCCGGCGGGCGATTACAAAAAGCTCGGGGATTGCTTCAGGGCGCTAGCGGGAGATCCGGAACTGAGAAAGACCATGGGAGAGCGCCTCGGGAAAAAGGCCAGAGAGCTTTATTCCCTGGAAGCGACGAGAAATACCCAGCTCAAAATATACGAGACCGTGCTCAGACGCCGCGGCAGGCTGGCCGCCAGAAAACGCGACGGAGTCGCCATTTGCGGAGCCTACGGCAGGGGCAATACCGGCGACAACGCAATCCTTGAAGCTATAATCCGCGAGATGAGGGAAATAGACGAGGACATGCCGCTTGTAGTGCTTTCAAAGGACCCGGCTGCTACAAGAAAGCAGTACCGCGTCAGCTCGGTCCACACCTTCGACGTCATGGAATTCAGGCGCGCGGTAAAGAGGACAAGGCTCTACATCAACGGAGGCGGCAGCCTCATACAGGATGTGACCAGCCAGAGGTCGCTGCTCTATTATCTTTTCAACATAATAACCGCGAAAGCCCTCGGCAATAAGGTGCTGATGTACGGCTGCGGGATAGGTCCGCTGATCAGGCATTTCGACAGGGTTGTCGCGGGCAAGGTCATCAACAGGTATGTGGACGTCATCACGTTGCGTGAGGACAGCTCCGCTAGGGAACTCAAAGCCCTCGGAGTCGAAAGGCCGAAAGTGCTTCTCAGCGCCGACCCGGCGCTCAGCCTCCGGCCCGCTCCGGAGGAAGCCATTGACGGCGTTTTCAGGGCGGAGGGGATGGCGCCCCATGGCAGCTATATATGCTTTGCGCTCCGAAACTGGCGTGGCCTCGACGAGAAGCTCCCGCATATAGCTGCGGCCGCCGAGCATTCCTTCTCGGAGCACGGTCTCGTGCCTGTATTCATACCGATAGACCAGCACGATACAGACGTTGCGGAAGCCGTCGCTTCAAGGATTAGCGTTCCCTGTCATATAATGAAAAATTCAATGAGCTCCGAGCAGATAATCGGTGTGATGTCAAGAATGGCCGTAGTGGTTTCGATGCGCCTTCACGGGCTCATATTCACGACCCGCAGCGGGGTGCCGCTCGTCGGCATAGCCTATGACCCCAAAGTGAACGCCTTTATGAAATATTTGGGGCAGGAGCTCTGCTGCGACCTCGACGAGGTGGACGGGAAAAACCTTAGGGACATGATAGATGCGGCGGTGCTGAAAAATGCGGACAGGGCCAAGCTGCTTGAGCTTTCGGAGCGCTTAATAGAAGCGGAAAAACTGAACGTGGAGATAGCGAGAGGTCTTCTTGAAGAATAACGGGAATATCTCATTGAATTTTATAAAACTTGACGCAAAGGATACTGCAAATGGACATTATAAAACGAATTTCGGCGGAACTTAATATAAAACCCTCGCAGACCGAGGCGGCGGTTAGACTTATAGACGAGGGCAACACCGTGCCGTTTATAGCGCGCTACCGCAAGGAAGCGACCGGAAGCCTCACCGACGAGCAGCTCCGCGCTCTCAGCGAAAGGCTGACCGCTCTCCGCTCCGTCGAGGAGCGACGGGAGGATGTGAGGAGGCTTATCGGGGAGCAGGGCAAGCTGACGCCGGAAATAGAAGCCGCCCTCGACAGAGCGGAGTCCGTCGCCGAGATTGACGACATTTACAGGCCCTACCGCCCGAAGCGCCGCACAAGAGCCTCGGTTGCGGCGGAGCAGGGTCTTTCGCCTCTTGCGGAAATCCTTCTTGCTCAGGAAAAAGGAGCGGATATTCAGAAAGCGGCCGAGGGCTTCATTAACGAAGAGCTTGGAGTGTCTACGGCCGAGGCGGCGCTTGCGGGAGCGCGCGATATTATCGCGGAGCGCGTTTCGGACACCGCCGAATTCAGAAAATGGATACGCGATTACACCTTCGACACGGGTCGGATAGTTTCCAAGGCCAAAAACCCGGATGTGGATACGGTTTACAGGCTCTACTACGATTTTTCCGAGCAGATATCAAAAATTCCGTCTCACCGCATGCTAGCGATAAACCGCGGCGAGCGGGAGGGAGTGCTTTCTGTCAGGATAGAGGTAGACGAGGATTTTATTAAAGGATATTTGAACGGGCAGATGGTGACCGACATTTCCGCTCCGGCGGCAAAGCATGTGATAATGGCGGCGGAGGACGCCTACGACCGGCTCATCGCGCCCTCGGTGAGCAACGAGGTCCGCGGCGCCGTCACCGAGAAGGCGCAGGACCAGGCGATAGACGTTTTCAGGGAAAACCTTAAGAACCTGCTGCTCCAGCCGCCCGTCAGGGGCAGGGTCGTCATGGGCTTTGACCCCGCTTACCGCACGGGCTGCAAGATTGCCGTCGTTAACGACGTGGGAGACGTATTGGCAACATCGGTGGTCTACCCCACGCCGCCGCAGAACAAGACGGAGGAAGCCAGGCGCATACTCACGAATCTCATAAATACCTTCAAGGTGGACATCATATCGATAGGCAACGGAACCGCCTCGAAGGAAAGCGAGATTTTTGTTGCCGATCTTATTAAGAGCCAGAGCCGCAAGGTGAGCTATATCATGACGAGCGAGGCGGGAGCCTCGGTATATTCGGCTTCAAAGCTCGCAAGCGAGGAATTTCCGGAATTCGACGTTTCGCTCCGAAGCGCGATTTCAATAGCCAGAAGGCTCCAGGACCCTCTGGCGGAGCTGGTGAAAATAGATCCGAAGGCGATAGGCGTCGGGCAGTACCAGCACGACATGGACCCCAAGAAGCTTTCGGAATCCCTCGGAGGAGTGGTCGAGTCCTGCGTAAGCAGCGTGGGGGCGGATCTGAACACCGCTTCCGTGTCGCTTTTATCGCATATCGCGGGCATAAACGCCAGAACGGCGGCGAATATTTATGAATACCGGGTGAGCAATTCCCGTTTCAAAAAGCGTTCAGACCTGAAAAGGGTGAAGGGAATAGGCGAAAAGGCCTATACCCAGTGCATAGGCTTCCTCCGAGTGCCGGAAAGCAGCGAGGTGCTCGACAATACCGCCGTGCACCCGGAGTCCTACGAGGCGGCAAAAAAGCTCCTCAAGCTCGTTGATTACTCGGAGGCGGACGTGAAGAACAGAAAAGTGGACGAACTTGCCGAGCGCGTTTCCCAGCTCGGGTGGGAAAGCGTGGCAAGCGCCGTCGGAGTCGGCACGCCTACGCTTAAGGATATAGTTTCGGAGCTTCTGAAACCGGGGCGCGACCCGCGCGATGAGCTTCCGAAACCGCAGCTCAGGACCGACGTGCTCGATATAAGCAGCCTTAAGCCGGGGATGGAGCTTGTCGGAACCGTGCGCAACGTCGCGGATTTCGGGGCGTTCGTCGATATCGGCGTTCATCAGGACGGGCTTGTGCACATAAGCAAGCTGTCCAACAAATTCGTAAAGCGCGCGATGGACGCCGTGAGCATAGGCGACATAATAAAGGTGCGCGTTATAGAAGCTGACGCAGAGAAAAAAAGGATTTCTCTTGAAAGAATAATGTGATGCGGAGGAATAACCGTGTACAGGGAAAAAATAGACGCATATTTTGAGGCGAAAGCCGAAAGAATGACAGAAGCTGTGAGGCGGCTCGTCAGGATAAGAAGCGTCCGCAGTGAGCCGCTTCCCGGCATGCCCTTCGGAGAAGGAGTCTCGAAAGCGCTCTCGGAAGCGCTGAAAATTGCTTCGGAGCTTGGTTTTTCACCGGTAAATCTTGATAACTACGTCGGCTTCGCCGACATTAACGGCAGGGATACGGAGCTTTGCATAATCGCCCACCTTGACACGGTGCCGGAGGGCGAAGGCTGGACGAAACCTCCGTTTGAGGGCCTTGTCGAGGACGGTAAAATATACGGCAGGGGAGCGCAGGACAATAAGGGACCGGCAGTGGCGGCTCTTTTCGCTCTTGCGGCGGCGAGAGAGCTTAATTCCTCGCTTTCCAAAAACGCAAGGCTGGTTCTCGGCACATCGGAGGAGACGGGCGGAGAGGATCTCAAGTATTACTTCAGCCGTGAAAGGAAGGCGCCGTTTACCTTCACTCCCGACGCGGATTTTCCCGTGATAAACACGGAAAAGGGCCGCTGGGCGCCTGCCTTCGGAGCCGCATGGGAGGAGAGCGCAGCTCTTCCCCGCATAGTGTCGGTCAGGGGAGGAGACGCCGTAAATCTTGTGCCGCATGAGGCAACCGCGGTTGTAGAGGGGCTTGACATAGAGCTCCTTGAGGAGTTTTCAGATATGATAGCCGAGGTATCCGGCACCGAATTCACGTTCGAGGAGAAGGGGAGCCAGGTAATAATTAAAGCAAAGGGCAGAAACGCCCACGCGGCCGAGCCCCAGAAGGGAAATAACGCCCTTACGGCGATGCTTTTCCTGCTCTCGCACCTTGTTTTTGCGAAAAGCGAAGGCTTCTCGATGATATGCGCGCTTAATTCGCTTTTCCCGCACGGGGATTACCTCGGGAAAGAGCTGGGGATAGCCATGAAGGACGAGCCTTCGGGCGAGCTGACGCTTAATCTGTCGCAGATGGACTATACGCTTACGGGCTTCTCAGCAAGGTTCGACTGCCGTTTCCCTGTCTGCGGAACGAGGGAAAGCGTCGCGGAAGCCGCTATAAAATCGCTGAAAGAAAGAGGCATTTCGGTAACAGGTTCGGACGAGTTCGTCGAGCCTCACCATACTCCGGCGGACTCGGGATTCGTCAGGGCCCTATTGAGGGCTTACGAGGACTACACAGGGAAAAAAGGATACTGCTCGGCCACGGGCGGCGGAACCTATGTCCACGGAATAGAGGGCGCTGTCGCCTTCGGATGCTCGATGCCGGGAACGGACAACCGTATGCACGGAGCGGATGAGTTCGCCGTGATAGACGACCTTATAAAGAGCGCTAAAATATTTACGCAGGCCATACTGGAAATCTGCGGGTGAGGGAGAAGCCATGATCACTTCAAACGATATAAAGCACAACGAAGCGATAAACACTTATATACGCAAGGCGGACGAATCCCTTATTGCGCTCGGATACACCGAGCACAGCTTTGCTCACGTCACAAAGGTTGCCGAAACCGCGAAATACATACTCGAAACGCTGGGATACGAGGAGCGCGACTGCGAGCTCGCATGGATAGCGGGCTACCTTCACGACATCGGCAACCTCATCAACCGCTGCGACCACGCCCAGAGCGGAGCCGTCATGGCATTTCGCATACTCGACAATATGGGAATGCCGGCGGATGAGATAGCGACCATAGTTACCGCGATAGGAAACCACGACGAGGGAACGGCGGAATCGGTAAACCCGATAGCCGCGGCGCTGATACTCGCCGACAAGACCGACGTGAGGCGCAGCCGCGTCAGAAACAGCGACGTGGCCACCTTCGACATACATGACAGAGTCAACTATTCCGTAAAGAAATCCATAACCAAGATCAACGAGGAAAAAACCCTTATTAAGCTGAAGCTTACCATAGACCCGAGGTACGGAACGGTAATGGACTATTTTGAAATTTTCCTCCAGCGCATGACGCTCTGCCGCCGGGCGGCGGAAAAGTTGGGACTGCAGTTCAAACTAATCATAAACGAACAGCAGCTGCTGTAAAAAGGAGATGACGGTAATGGACACACCCTATAAGATCAGTAAAATCGGCGACGGCTTCTGGGCGATAGACGAGCGCGGGGTCTTTATGTACTTAATCGAGGGTACCGACGAGGCAATGCTTGTGGATACCGGCTTCGGCGGAGGAGATCTGAAAGCGCTTGCGGAAAGCCTGACAAAAAAACCCCTTTTCGCAGTTATCACACATGCGGATCCGGACCATATCGGAGCTTGCGGGCAGTTTTCGGAGGTCTTTATGCACCCCTCCGATTTCGACCGTTATTACGAAAAATCGGAAAACAAAATAAAGCTCCGCCCGGTCTGGGAGGGCGGTGTGTTCGACCTCGGCGGGAGAAAATTCGAGGTCGTACATATACCCGGGCATACCCCGGGGAGCATAGCCCTGTTTGACAAAGCAAACAGGCTGGTAATCTCCGGCGATTCCTTTCAGTACGGCGGAATTTTCATGTTCGGCGGCGGCAGGAATTTCCGGGCCTTCGAGGCTTCGGTAAACAGGATGCTGAAAATAAAGGACGGCATCAGCGAAATTTACCCCGGACACGACAGGTATCCCGTGGGCAGCGCGATTTTTGAAGACCTGCTTGACGGGCTGAGGATACTCGAAACCGGCTCCGTGGAGGGCAAGGATACCGGGAGACCGATTCCGGCTAAGCTTTACGAGTGCGGCAAGGTAAAGTTCATAGTCGGAAGTCAGACAACGTAAAGAACCGGCATGCCGCCGAGCGACCTTTTGATATGTTCGCGCAGGAACGCTTCGCCTTCGACGCGGAGCGTTTCCTTATAGCAGTATTTGCCGCGCCCCCTGCCCGTCATGCGCTCCCTGTCGAAAAGCTTAACTGCTCCGGGGAAGGCTTCCGTGTTGATAATGTTCTGCACATAGCTGTATGTCATGAAGATTATTTCGATGAAAGCCTGCTTCTTGACGCTTTCCGAAAGCTCCGCTTCCATTTCTTCGATGAGCTCTCCGTAAATTTTCTCCCAGCCGGGGAGCATTATCACCGGGGCGAGCAGTATTCCCACCTTGTAGCCCGCCTCGCACATCTCGTTGAGAGCTTTTATGCGCTCCGGGAGCGGAGATGTGCCTAGCTCTACTTTTTTTATTATTTCCGGCGGGTTCAGGCTCATCCTGAAGATGGTCCGTCCCTCGTGTTTGAGCTTAAGAAGCGGCGCCACAGCCGAAAACTTGGTGGGAAAGGTGATGCTGCCCCTTCCGCCCTCGGCAAAGCGCTCTATTGTCCAGGGAAGATTGCCGGTTATCTCGTTTTCGAGCACAAGATCGCTGTTGCTGCCTATTTCAAAGGTCTGCGGCTCTTTCGATGCCTTTGCTCTGCGCAGGAGGGTTTCCATCATTTGTTCGCGGTTTACGAACACGCGGAGGTAAGAGCACTTATTGTAATTGCATACGAGGTAGCAGTAAAGGCACATCGCGGCGCAGCCCGATGAGGTGTAGGGTACAAGCCAGTCGGAAACCTTATGGTTTTGAACATACTTATGGGTTTTTCGCACGCCTACTACAAGATGGCGCTTGAGCCGAGGAAACTCGCGATTTTCGCTCCTCTGCATCTCGGCGATGGCGTTATGGCTCTCTATTTCATGCCAGGGCAGAGCCCTGTATTTTGAATAAAGCTCCCTGCCAAGCGGATAGTCAAGCGCCTCGGCTTCAAAATACACTGCGTCCGGAAATCCGTTAAGGTTAAGCATAGCAACACTCCCCGAATATCATCTGCAGATTAGGCAAAAAAACAAGGGCAATAATTGCAAAAAGGGCAAAAAAATAACGGATCAGGAGGAAAATTCACTTTTTCTGAAAAAATGCCGAAATATTATTGTATGATATAATCATCTAAAAAGGGCGGAAGGAGGGCGAAGGTTCAAGACAATGGATTATTACGATATCATTGGCGTTCCGCCGTCCGCATCCGCCGAAGAAATCAAGAACGCCTACAAGCAGCAGGTGAAGTTTTTTCATCCGGATCTGAACAATGTGACGAAGGAAGTCGCCGACATAAAGACCAGGCAGCTTAACGAGGCGTACAATATTCTTAAGGACCCCGAAAAAAGGCGGGTCTATGACGCCCTCAGGAAGCTCAAGGAGGAGGGGAAGCTGAACAATCCCGCCCCGCCTGGAAAAAGGACCGGAGGGCATCATAAGAGGGGCCGGCGCCCTGCGAGAGCAAACGGCATCCTGATGAACAAGGCGACGTTCTGGCTTATGGCTTTTGTGCTCATGGCGGTATTTTTCCTTGTATGCCTCAATCTTATGAGGGACCTGGGGAGCAGGGTTATACCGTCCGCGGCGCAGGATGCCGCTTCGACTTTTGTGCCTTCGGCTAAAGTTTCTGCCGCTCCAGGACTGTCAAAGCGCGTGATAAGAGGGCGCGACGAGAACACGATAGTGTATGTGAGCGGAGGAAGGATACATTTGGACGAGAACTGCTCGGGGGTTACAAAATACACCCTTATGACGCTCGGGCAGGCCTTCGACAGGGGCTTTGCCTTCTGCGAAATCTGCTTTAACTGATAAATGCGCGCCGATAAAAGCGCGGGTTTTTATATATGAAGCTCCAGAAAGCTGTCTTTAGTCCTGAATAAATGATCAAACGCCATAAGAAGCGGTTTCTTATGGCGTTTTTTGTTGCGGCTTGATATCGGGATACTGTCTGGTCACACGTCAAAGGCCCGAAGGCTGCTTTCCGCCTCTAAACACGAGGAAAGTCATGCCATGATGCCCGCTACAATAATACTCAAATCACGCGGGGTTTATTTTTCAATGCCCGCAAAAGCTGCAGTTTGAGCAGTCCGAAGCTCCGCAGCTCGAAAGAGGAGCCTTGAAAACCGCAAATTGCTCCCCGAAGCCGAAGGAATTCATTTCCCCGTCGGCCGAGATAACAACGACGGCCTCATTTTCATAGTCGAACTCAAGCCTTAAAGGTACGAGCATCTTGGACTCCCCGTCGAGCGGGTTCACAAATTCTCCCGGCCTGAAAATACGGGCTTCACCGCGGCGGACCGAAACCGCAATGCCGTTCACGGAGGTTGAAAGCGCCGTAATTCTGCCGTCCTCGTCGAATCGGAGGGAATTTTCGTCCGCGTTGACTCCAAGCGCCGAGGGGTCGAAGGCCGTAATAGCGCCTATCGGGGTTCTGACATTAACGGGAGCCGCAGGCTCCAAAGATTTAAGCTTCCCGCTCTCAAAAAGCGAAAAGCCGCTCCTTGCCTTTATTTTGCCCGCTGCGGGAGTGCTTACCGTTATCTCCTCGCCGGGAAAAAGCGTTACGCTCTTTATGCCGCCGCCTTTGTAAAAGCATATTCCTATGAGCATAGCCGAAAACGCCGCAAATTCGAAGTCGAAATTCAAAGGTATGTTGAGCTCCCTTTCGTCTGCCTCGGTCCAGCAGCCGCTGATTTGTCCGTCAAGCGGAAACACGCGCTTCAGCTCACCCGTGTCGTAAAATGTTACAAGCTCAGCGGGAAACTCGCCTATCGGCGTCAGTATGTCCTGCTGCTCCTCCAGCGCCACAGCCTTTATCATTCCGTTTTTGTGAAAGCTCACAGAGGATTTGTACTTTCTTCTGGGCGTCTCTTCGCCGTAAGCGGGCACAAGGTCTCCGGCGTGGGTGATGATCACATTTTTCTCGTTGAGCCTCAGCTCTTTAATCCCGCCGTCGGGATACTTTGCGCTTGAAATAACGCCTGCGAACACGCCGTACGGCGTCTGTATTATTTCAGATTCCAGCATTTTGATCACCCGCACCGCTTTCTTGATATAACGGCTTTGATTTTGCCGTCGGCCGTTTCGCTTTTACTTATATCGAGGGGCAGATCCTCAAGCCACTGAGGAATGTGTCCGCAGACGAGGTGAAGCTCAACAAAAGGCGTCGTCTCAAAAAATTCTTTCATCGCCCGTTTTGAGGAAACCTCTGGGCGCTCTGCCTGGAGAGCGACGAGATCGAGGTAATAAACGCCGGGGGTTGATGTTTCAATCGGCCTGGCGTCGCTTATCATTTTTTCGTTTAAGGACATTTCCGCGCCGGCATTTTCCATGTCCTCGGCTATCGCTTCAAACAGCCCCGGGCCGTAATCCTCAATTTCAAAAATGCTAAAGCCGCACCTGTCAAGCTCCGTGTATGGGACGCCCGATATCTTAGCTCCGGCGATGACGCGGCAGTCACCCATGTCTTCGATCAGGCGCAGCGTCGCCGCCCGCAGCTCCGAGGGCTCCGTTTTAATGTCGGAGGGAAAGGAAAGCTCCGACATGAGCTCCCAGCCGCAGTCATTCTTCTCGAAAATAGAAATTTTATCAGCATCGAAAAATGAAGCTGCTGAACCGGGATCTTTCATCAATATTGCTATTTTGCCGTTCATATACCGTACTCACCCCTGGTTTTTGAAATAAGCATACCACCATCATTCATTATGATATTGTTTGTGCATAAAACTGTCAAGTGAAATTTGTTGATTTTGCCGTTAAGGAATAATTTATGTTAATCTTTCATAATAAAATCCATTATGCTTCCCGCCTTTTCTAATATTCGGTGTATTGTAAAGGCCCAGGGCGGCCGCTATAATTAAAATCAGAAAACAGACACATGGAACAATGAGGTTCGCCGAAGCTATTCGTGCGGACCTTTTTATTTTTTGTTTTAGGAGGTAAAAAAATGAGACAGGTGGCAATATACGGAAAAGGCGGTATCGGCAAGTCTACCACCACGCAGAACCTGAACGCCGGGCTGGGCGAAATGGGGAAGAAAATAATGATAGTGGGCTGCGACCCCAAAGCCGACTCGACAAGGCTTATACTGGGCGGCCTTGCCCAGCAGACGGTACTTGACACACTGCGCGAAGAGGGAGACGACATAGAGCTGGATCTCGTCCTCAAGAAGGGCTTTTGCGGCATCAAGTGCGTTGAATCGGGCGGCCCCGAACCCGGCGTCGGCTGCGCCGGGCGCGGCATCATCACCTCGATAGGGCTGCTTGAACGTCTGGGCGCTTACGAGGCGGATCTGGACTATGTATTCTACGATGTTCTCGGCGACGTCGTATGCGGCGGCTTCGCAATGCCCATACGCGAGGGAAAGGCAAGGGAAATCTACATTGTCTGTTCAGGCGAAATGATGGCGCTTTACGCGGCAAACAACATCTCAAAGGGAATAACCAAATTCGCAAACACCGGCGGAGTCCGTCTCGGCGGGCTCATCTGCAACTCCAGAAAGGTCGATGGCGAAGCCGAGCTGGTAGAAGCCTTTGCCAAAGAGCTGGGCACGCAGATGATACACTTTGTTCCGCGTGACAACATGGTCCAAAGGGCGGAAATCAACAAAAAGACAGTTATCGACTACGACCCCGGCTGCCCGCAGGCTGATGTTTACAGGGAGCTTGCGAGGAAAATCGACGAAAACGACATGTTCGTTATTCCAAAGCCCCTCAAGCAGGAGAGACTGGAGCAAATCCTCATGGAGCACGGAATCCTGGACGCATAATTCGTTTCGGGAGCAAATGATTAATACTATATTGAAAAAGGAGAATAAATATGCTGCTGATAAGAGCTATTATACGACCCGAGAAATCCGGAATCGTAATGTCCGAACTTGTCGCCGCCGGCTTCCCGGCCGTGACTAAAGCCGACGTTTACGGGCGCGGAAAACAGAAGGGCATCACCGTAGGCGATGTGCACTATGACGAGCTTCCGAAGGATATGCTGCTCATAGTCTGCAACGACGACGATAAGGACGACATTCTGAGAGTCATCATGAGGTACGCCAAAACAAACGGCGGCACATTCGGCGACGGACGCATCTTCGTATCTCCCGTTCTGGAGGCCTACACCATCAGTACCGGAAAGTCCGGCCTGTAAGCTCGGAGGTTCGTTATGAAAGAAGTAATGGCGATCATAAGAATGAATATGGTGAATCCCACCAAGACTGCCCTCGCAAACGCGGGCTACCCCGCCTTCTTCTGCCGCAAATGTCTTGGGAGGGGGAAAAAGGGCGTGAACATGCGCGTAGCGCAGTCAATACTCGAATCCGACGCTCCGATGGAGAGCACCTTCGGCGAGCACCTGTCAGAGTACCACAGGCTTATAGCGAAAAGGATGTTCACACTTATAGTGGATGACGAGCAGGTTGAGGACGTCGTAAAAATCATAATAGAAACGAACCAGACCGGGAACCCCGGCGACGGCCGAATCTTTATACTTCCGATAACGGAAACCTACAACGTCAGGACGGGGCAGGCGCTGGTAAAAGCCAATTAGGCGGAGCAAGCGAAAGGAATGATCATATGAACGAACGCTCGAGAACACTGGATAAGTATTCGTCCAGAGTCTATAAAAACAGAAAAGAACACCTGGTCCAAATCGAGAACGCCCCGGGCAGCCAGGAGATAACGGCAAACACGAGAACCGTTCCGGGCATAATTACAAACCGCGGCTGTTGCTATGCAGGCTGCAAGGGCGTCGTCGTAGGGCCTTTGAAGGACGTTTTGGTGATTACGCACGGACCCATAGGCTGCGGCTATTACAGCTGGGGCACAAGGCGAAACAAGGCGGTTGCGGAAGAAGGCGGACAAAACTACGTTCCCTACTGCTTTTCGACCGATATGCAGGAATCGGACATCGTTTTCGGCGGCGAAAAAAAGCTTGAAAATGCGATAGCGGAAGCGGTGGAAATATTCAGCCCCAAATGCATTATGATCTGCTCTACCTGTCCCATAGGGCTTATCGGCGACGACGTGCAGGCTGTCGCAAAGCGCACCGAGATGAAATACGGCATAACCTGCGTCGCATACTCCTGCGAGGGCTACAAGGGAGTTTCGCAGTCAGCCGGACACCATATAGCAAACAACGGCCTCATGAAGTACATAATCGGAACCGGAGACAAGCGCCCGACAAAAAAGTATTCGCTTAATATTCTAGGCGAGTACAACATCGGCGGCGACGGCTGGGAGCAGGAGCGCATACTAAAAAGGATAGGCTATGAGATCGTGACCGTGTTTACGGGAGACGGCTCCGTAGAAACCATGAAAAACGCGCACCTTGCCGATTTGAACCTTGTAATGTGCCACCGCTCGATAAACTATGTGGCGGAAATGATGAAGGCGAAGTACGGCATGGACTGGCTGAAGGTCAACTTCATAGGCGTGGGCGCGACGATGCAGTCTCTGCGCGACATAGCCAAATATTTCGGAGACCCGGAGCTTATGGCGAGGACCGAGGAGGTTATTCAGGATGAGCTTGCGCAGATTGCTCCGGACATGGAGTATTTCAAAAGCAAGCTCAAGGGAAAGACCGCAGGCATATTCGTCGGAGGGTCGCGTTCCCACCACTATCAGGCGCTTTTACGAGACTTGGGAGTCGAAACTATCATAGCGGGTTACGAGTTTGCGCACAGGGACGATTACGAGGGGCGCGAGGTGTTGCCTTTCATAAAGGAGGACGCCGACAGCAAAAACATAGAAAACCTTGTCGTCGGGCCCGATCCCAAGCTCTACAAGCCGAAATTTTCGGAGGCGGAAATCGAAAAGCTGCGCGAGGAGATACCGCTTGACACCTATGCCGGCATGATGAGGGAAATGAAGGAAGGGCACATAGTTGTGGACGATTACAACCACTACGAGACGGAAATGCTTATAAAGCTCATGAAACCCGACATTTTCTTTTCGGGTATAAAAGATAAGTACATCATCCAGCGCGGCGGAACCCCCTCAAGGCAAATGCATTCCTATGACTACTCCGGACCCTATGCCGGATTCCGGGGAGCCGTAAATTTCGGCAGGGACGTGACCATGGCTATATTCACAAACGCCTGGGCCTTTGTAGTTCCGCCCTGGAAGACGCAGTCCGTTATCAAGGGGAGTCTTACCGGAGGTGAGGAAGCATGCTAGATTTAACACCAAAAGAATTGAAAACCCGCGAAGCCTTAAGAATAAATCCCTGTAAAACCTGCCAGCCGGTCGGCGCGATGTACGCCGCGCTCGGAGTGCACAGGTGCATGCCGCACAGTCACGGCTCGCAGGGCTGCGCATCCTACCACAGGACCTTCTTATCGAGGCACTTCAAGGATCCCGCAATGGCCTCAACCAGCTCCTTTACAGAGGGCGCCTCGGTCTTCGGCGGAGGCAGCAACGTTAAAACCGCCGTCAGGAACGTCTTTGAGATATATAACCCCGATATTATAGCCATACATACGACATGCCTGTCTGAAACAATAGGCGACGACATGAACGTCTACATTCAGGATATGGACATACCCGAAGGCAAATATGTTGTGCATACCAATACTCCGAGCTATGTGGGCTCGCACATAAACGGATTTTATAACATGATGTCCGGCTTTATAAACTATCTTAGCAAAAAGACGGGTGTTTCAAACGGCAAGGCGGCTATCTTTCCCGGTTTTGTGAACCCGGGCGACATGCGCGAAACAAAGCGCCTGGCAAAGCTGATGGGAGTGCCCTATATAATGTTCCCCGACACAAGCGGGGTTATGGACGCGCCGATGACGGGGAGATTTGAGATGTATCCCAGGGGCGGCACAACCATTCCGGAAATCATTAGCCTGGGCGACTGCAAAAAAGTGATAGCGCTCGGAACGATAACGAGCGCAGAACCGGCCGAGCTTATGAAAAAGAAGTTCAAAATTCCGTTCAGTCTGCTTCCGCTTCCGATGGGAATAGAGGCCACCGACCGCTTAATAATGGAGCTTGCCGGTTTCTCGATGCAGGATGTGCCGTATGAGCTTGAAGAGGAAAGAGGTCAGCTAGTCGATATATTGCTCGACTCGCACCAGTACACCTATCAGAAAAGCTGCGCCATATTCGGCGACCCCGACACGGTTCTCGGCCTGACGGCAATCTGCACCGAAATGGGCATGATTCCGAAATATGTAATCACGGGCCATCCCAAAGAGGATTTTGTACGCGAGGCCGATGCGCTGTTCGGGAAATACGGGCTGACAGACTGCAAGGCGAGGGCAAACGCAGACCTTTTTGAGCTGCATCAGCTCATAAAGAACGACCCCGTGGACATTCTCATCGGCACCAGCTACGGAAAAGCGATAGCCAAGGCCGAGGGCATCCCATTTGTCAGGGCGGGATTTCCCATCCTTGACAGATACGTCCACTCCTATTTGCCGCTGGTCGGCTACTCCGGAACGATGAGAATCGTCGAGAAAATCACAAACGCCATAATGGACGAAACCGACAGAAACTGCGCAGACGAAGATCTTGAGTTCGTAATGTAAAAAACAGATATAATTATTTAATGTGCCGCAATGACGCCTGGCTCGTTGCGGCACATTATGCTTTCAGGCGGTGAAAAACATGGAGAAAAACTTAAGAATACTCGAAGAAAGAAAAAAGTCCATCCGGGACAATTCGTTTTTTTGCAGCGGAAACGGCAAAGGCATAAGCTGCGAAAGGGCGAGCGTGTCCGGCACCGTGAGCCAGCGAGCCTGTGTTTACAGCGGAGCGCGCGTGGTATTAAATCCCGTAACCGACGCCTACCATATCGTCCATGGCCCCATAGGATGCTCCAGCTACACCTGGGACATAAGGGGGAGCCTTTCAAGCGGGGAGGAAACCTACCGCCAAAGCTTTTCCACGGATCTTCGCGAAACCGACGTAATATTCGGCGGGGAAAAGAAACTTTCCGCAGCCATAGACGAGCTTGTCGCTGAAAAGTCTCCCAAACTGATTTTTGTATATGCAACCTGTATTGTCGGGGTAATAGGCGACGACATCGAAGCCGTCTGCCGCAAGGCTTCGGAAAAACACGGCATACGCGTTATTCCCGTAAAGGCGCCCGGCTTTTCCGGCACAAAGTCCCAGGGCTACAAGCTCGCCTGCGACGCTATCATGGAGCTTATAAGACCCTGTTCAGGTATATCCAGGGAAAACGGCGTCAACATACTCGGCGATTTCAATCTTGCCGGAGAAATTTGGACGATAAAAAGCTACCTGAAAAAAATAGGTATAAACGTAATATCAACCGCCACAGGCGACTCGAGCTGCGAATCGCTTATGAGGCTGCCGGCTGCCCGGCTCAACATTGTGCAGTGCGCCGGCTCATCTGTCTATCTTGCGGACCGAATGCAGGAAGAGATGGGCATACCGTTTATTAAGGTCAGCTTCTTCGGCTGGGAGGACACCTCAAGCTCTCTCATCAGGGTAGCCGAAGCTCTCGGAGACATGAAAGCGCTTGAAAAAGCCATCGCCTTCACCGAGGCGGAAACGAGCAAAGCAAAGGAATTTATTGAAGAATTCAAGCCGCGCCTTAAGGGGAAAAAAGCGGCGATTTACGTCGGCGGAGGCTTCAAGGCAATTTCCCTTATCCGGCAGTTCAACGAAATGGGCATTAAAACCGTAGTCGTCGGAACCCAGAACGGCAAGGCGGATGAGTATGAAATAATGAGCCGGATCACAGACGAGGACACGGTGATACTTGACGACGCCAACCCCTCTGAGCTCGAAAAGTACATTATAGAGAAAGAGGCAGACATCCTTGTAGGCGGAGTTAAGGAGCGTCCCCTCGCCTACAAGCTCGGCGTTGCCTTCTGCGACCACAACCACGAGCGCAGGCACTCTCTAGTGGGTTACGAGGGAATCAGAAATTTCACCAGAGAAATAAACATCTCAATAAACAGCCCCGTGTGGGCACTCTGCAAATAGGAGGCGATAACATGGGAACCGCCATCGTAAACCTGGACATCAATCCCTGCAAAATGTGCATGCCTATGGGCGCTGCGTCCGCGTTCAGCGGACTGAAAAACTGCATGACCATTCTGCATGGCTCGCAGGGATGCGCCACATATATCCGCCGGCACATGGCGACGCACTACAACGAGCCCGTTGATATCGCGTCGTCATCTCTGACAGAGCACGGGACCGTGTTCGGGGGAGAGGAAAACCTTATTAAGGGTATAGAAAACATCATATCGCTTTACAACCCCGATATTATAGGCGTCGCAACGACCTGCCTTGCCGAAACCATAGGCGAGGACGTGGAAGCGATTATCCAAAGGTTTTATAAGACTCATTCGGATGCAAGGGTAAAGATTATAAACGTGGCCTCAGCCGGATACGGCGGCACGCAGTACGAGGGCTTCCTCAAAACGCTGCGCGCAGTCGTTTCGCATACGGAAATGGATCCAACGCCCAACGGCTGCATAAACATCATAACCCCTATGCTCAGCCCGGCGGATTGCCGCCAGCTCAAAAGCCTTTTTGACGACATGGGATTAAAATGCATACTTCTTCCCGACCTCTCGGAAAATCTCGACGGCGTATATACCAGAGAGTATGAAAGGCTCAAGGGCGGCGGCACCTCATTGGAGGAAATTTCAAAAATGGCGGGCGCAAAGCACACGATCGAGCTCAGCCTGTTCGCTTCAGATGAGATTTCTCCCGCTCAGTATCTTTTTGACAGCTACGGGGTTCCGTTCACCAGAATGGCGCTGCCTGTCGGCATCCGCGATACAGACGCGTTTATCGACGCGCTCGTCTCTCTCGGCGGGAAAAGGACCGGGGAGCTTTCCAAGGAGCGCGGCAGATACCTTGACGCGATGATAGACTCGCACAAATACTGCGCCGACGGCAGGGCGGCCATCTTCGGAGAGCCGGATTTCGTCTATTCTATGACCAGACTATGCTGTGAAAACGGCCTTGTCCCTATGCTTATGGCAACCGGCTCCGACTGCCCGGAGCTCGCCCCGATGCTTGAAAAGGAAGCCCGGGCCTGCGCCGACATCCAGTTTGCCGGTACGCCCCTTATCCGCGACGACTGCGATTATGAAGAAATAGAGCGCCTGTCGGAGGAGCTTGGCGTGAACATAATGATAGGCAGCTCCGACGGCAGGAGAGCCGCTCAAAGGCTTGGGGCCGGCCTTGTCCGCTGCGCCTTCCCCATACACGACAGAGTAGGCGGGCAGAGAATGAAGACAATATTGTACGAAGGGTCCCACAACCTGTTTGAACAGGCGGCGAATGTGCTTCTCGCAAAAAAAGAGGAAAGCTTCAGGGAGGAAATTTACGAAATGCACTTCGGCCCAAAGGAAGCCGCAAATAAAAAAGCCGCCTCCGCCGCAAAAACCACGGCCGAGAAAACGGAAACACACCCCTGCTTCAACTGCGCCGGTGGCAAGTATGCGAGGATTCATCTTCCCGTAGCGCCGAACTGCAATATTCAGTGCAACTACTGCGTAAGAAAGTATGACTGCCCCAACGAAAGCCGGCCGGGAGTGACAACGGAGGTTCTCACCCCCTGGGAAGCGTTCGAGAAGTTCAAATATGTAAAAGAAAAAATGGATAATCTCACGGTCGTCGGCGTCGCGGGGCCCGGAGATGCGCTGGCAGACTTTGAAAGAATCCGCGAAACGCTAAAGCTGATACGCGAAGAATACCCCGACGTTACCTTCTGCCTTTCGACAAACGGACTGATGCTTCCGCTTTACGCTGAGGAGCTTATAGAACTGGGCGTTTCCCACGTCACCGTAACCATGAACACCGTTGACCCTGAAATCGGGGCGAAAATTTATAAGCACATAGACTTTCTCGGGCGCAGATATACGGGTGTCGCGGGGGCATCCATACTCCTCGCAAACCAGCTCACGGGTATCCGCCTACTTTCCTCCCAGGGCGTAGTATGCAAGGTCAATTCCGTTGTGCTGAAGGGCATAAACGACGAAAAGCTTGAGGACGTTGTCAAAACAGCAGCCGAGGCGGGAGCGTATATCTCAAACATAATGCAGCTTATTCCGGTAAGGGGCTCGGCCTTTGAAGACATGGAGCTTGTGAGCCGGAAGGAGATAAACGAAATCCGCAGGGTATGCGGCGTACATCTTAAGCAGATGCTCCACTGCAGACAGTGCAGGGCCGATGCCATAGGAACGCTTGGAGATGACCGCTCAATAGACTTTCGCGGCTGCGGCGCGGAAAAGGACAGGTCAAAGTCGAAGGCGAAAAGGTACGCGGTGGCGACAAAAAGCGGTATGCTGGTGGACCAGCATTTCGGCCAGGCAAACGAGTTCTACATATACGAAAGCAACGGCGACATTTTGCGTTTTGTCGAGAAGAGGCCGGTTTACAAGTACTGCACAGGATCCGACGGCTGCATCGACGACAAGGAAGAGAAAATGGACGCAATACTCAAAGCCGTTTCCGACTGCGACGCCGTTCTTGCCCTGCGCATCGGAAACTCTCCAAGCAAAAAGCTGGAGGAAATGGGGATTAAAATCATCACGACCTACGACCGCATAGAGGATGCCGTCAAAAAAGCGGCGTCATAGTCAAAAAAGCGAAAACCGGCTCTCGGCAATAAAAAAATGCAGCGCGGTCCGGACGGGGGGTAAAATCGCCCGGACCCGCGCGGAAAATACGGAGGTAAAAAATGAACAGTCCGAAATACCACATTTTCATCTGCACCAGCTGCCGCACAAACGGAGTGCAAAAGGGATACTGCTTTCAAAAGGACAGCGTAAAAATCATCGAGAAATTTATTCAGGAAATCGATGGCCGGGATCTTTCGGGCGACTGCATGGTGTGCAACACCGGATGCTTCGGCATCTGCAGCCGCGGACCTGTCGCCGTAGTCTACCCCGAGGGAGTCTGGTATGGGAACCTCAGCGTCGACGCGGTCGAGGAAATAATAGAAGAGCACATAGAGGGCGGAAAGCCGGTGGAAAAATACCGCATCTGAGGCTATCGGAGCCGTGCTTTAAGCTCCAAGCGATTAATCCGTCGGGTAAAACAAAGCATTGAGTGGTGAGAACTTTGATAAGAATAACGGACACAACGCTCAGCTGCCTCGAAAACTTTGACATTGAAGAAGCAAAGCTCAGGGAGCTTCTTTCCTTGCTGCTTCTCTCGGGAGCCAACGTCATAGAGATGCCCGCCCTGTTTTTTGAGCGGCTGGAGCTTGCGCCCTCGCCACGCTACATGCTGAGGATAGAGAATCCCGAGGAAGCCGGGAGATTCAAGGGGATAAGCCGGTTCATATGCCGCAAAAACGGCTTCTTTCATTCGCTCCCGATAATCTCCGAGATCCAGGTGAACGACGTCAAGGAAATAAACTTCCTTTCGCGTTACGAAAACCTGAGGAACGTCAGGATTACGGGCCTTGACGACGTTTTATGCCATAACTATGAGAGCGTCTTCAAAAACTTAAGGAAGCACTTCGGAGACAAAGTGGAGTTCTGCCCGGAAAACACTTTTAGCTGCGCCGCAGCAGCGGCGCTTGAATGGGCCGTTTCAGGCGGCACCGATTTGGCCGCAAGCTTCGGAGGAATCGGCAACAAGGCGCCGCTCGAGGAAGTGCTTATCTCGCTCCGGGTAGCAAAAAGGTTCAAACCTAACGCATCTTACGAGGTTTTTCCGCGCATCGCCGAAATCATGGAGGAGCTGCTGGGCGAAAGATACCCAGGAAACAAGGCTGTCATCGGCGCAGCCATTTTCGATGTGGAATCGGGCATACATATAGACGGGATATTAAAAAAGCCGGAAATGTACGAACCTTTTCCGCCCGAACTGGTCGGAAGGCGAAGAAGGTTTATAATCGGCAAGCATTCGGGAAAAAAGGCGATCCGGACAAAGCTCCTGGAGCACGGAATAGATCCGAATAACATCCGGATTGCGGAGCTGCTCGAAGAAGTCAGGGCGCAGAGCGTAAAGAGGCTGTCCGGCATACCGGACGAGGAATTTCTGAAGCTGTCCGAGTTTTTCAGAAGGCGGGGTGAATAGGTTGAAAGCGCTGAAATATATTGTTGACACGACTCTGAGAGACGGCGAGCAGAGTCCCGGTCTTGCCATGAACATGGAGCAAAAGCTTGAGATTGCGCGGCTTCTGGACGAAGCGGGCATCTATCAGATAGAAGCCGGAATACCCGCTATGGGCAGGATTGAAACCGAGACTATTTCAAGGATTATGGCCATGAGGAAGAAATCGAAGATATCCTTATGGAACAGGCTCAAAATTGACGACATTAAAAAATCGATGGAGTGCGCACCGGATATCATACATATGAGCGTGCCAGTTTCATATGTCCTGATTTATTCAAAGCTCAACAAAAACAAAACATGGGTCACAAAAAACCTCTTTTCCTGCGTGGAATATGCGCTCTCCGGCGGCTTTGAGGTGACCGTAGGCTTTGAAGACGCCTCTCGCGCCGACATTACCTTTATGATAGCGCTTGCAAAACAGCTTAAGGAAATGGGGGTAAGTCGTATACGCTTTGCCGACACCGTCGGCGTCATGACTCCTACGCGAACATATCAGGCTATAAGGGACATTGTTGAAAACACGGGTGTGGAAGTCGAGATGCACGCGCACAACGACCTCGGCATGGCGGTGGCTAATTCGATTGTTGCCGCAAAGGCGGGCTCAAATTATATCGATACAACCATTCTTGGTATTGGGGAGCGCGCCGGCAACTGCGATTTTTTGAAGTTCATCCGCGCCGCCTCAATATACGATTTTGGAGTCACGGAAAAAACCGCGGCCGCCGTCCAGCAAAGCACTTTAGGAATTCTGGCAAAACAGCTCGCCGCCTTTGTCTGAGCATTAGAAAGGATATGAAAAAAATGAAAAAGAGATTGCTTCCCTTATCTGAGATTTTATCGATTTTGATAGCGGCGGCACTATGCGGATGCAGCCCGGCTCCCGCCGCGACGCCCGCCCAGCCGACGGCTCCATCGCCTAAAGCGGCAACAGAGCTTAATATATCCGCAGCGGCGGGACTTATGGAACCGCTTAAGAAGATTGCGGAAAGCTATGCAAAAGCCGAGCCTAATGTAAAGCTCGTTTTCAACTTCGCGGCAAGCGGGACTCTCCAGACCCAGATCGAGCAAGGCTTGGACGCCGATGTGTTTTTTTCGGCTTCGAAAAAGAATATGGATGCGCTTGAAGCCAAGGGACTTTTATTAGAAAACACAAAGGTTAATCTCCTTGAAAACAAGGTTGTTCTAATAGTGCCGGCCTCCTCGACCAAGGGAATCTCGTCATTTAACGACTGTATGACTCCGAAGGTTTCCCTTATCGCCATCGGCGATCCCGCAATCACTCCCTTGGGACAATACGCCGAGGAAATTTTTACATATCTTAACGGCTGGGACTCGGTGAGGAAGAAAGCAAGCCTCGGTTACGACATAAAGCAGGTGATTTCCTGGGTTGAAAGCGGAACCGCCGATTGCGGAATAGTATTCTCCACCGAGGCGCTTCTTACAAAAAAAGTTAAAATCGTAGCGGAAGCACCTTCCGGCAGCGTTTCGCCCGTTGTTTTTTCAGTGTCGGCAATAAAAGCCAGCCGCAAGAAAGACGCGGCCTCCGCATTTATTAAATTTCTCCAGTCGGAGGACGCATCCAAAATATTTACAAGCTACGGATTCAGTTTGGTTAAATAAGAATTTACTTTTCCCAAGAGGAGGTGAGCGTCAATGGATTTGTCACCGCTTTGGATTTCGCTCAAGGCGACAATGATTTCAACAGTCATAACCTTTTTTGCGGGCATTGCCGCAGCGTATTATATCGTCAAGCTGAAAAAATTCTGGCGCGGCGTGCTCGATACGATCCTGACGCTTCCGATGCTGCTGCCCCCGACCGTGGTCGGATATTTTCTCCTTCTTCTTTTCGGAATAAACGGCCCGGCGGGTAAAGCGTTTCTAAAACTTTTCAGTGCCAAAATAGTGTTCACATGGTATGCCGCAATTATTTCCTCTGCCGTAGTGTCATTCCCTTTGATGTACCGTACCGCCCGAGGGGTTTTTGAGCAGTTTGACAAAACGCTCGAATATTCGGCTAAGACGCTGGGACTAAGCAATGCGTTCATATTCTGGCGCATTACCCTGCCAAATTGCAGCTACGGCATAATAGCCGGAACGGTGCTTGCCTTCGCCAGAGGCCTCGGCGAGTTCGGCGCCACTATTATGCTCGCCGGCAATATCCCCGGCAAGACGCAGACGATTTCGGTCGCGGTATATTCTGCGATAGCCTCCGGAAACGACGCTCTGGCATACAGGTGGGTTCTCGTAAACCTGCTTATTTCCCTTGCCGCTATGCTGACAATGAATATCGCAAGCGTCAAAGCTGCAAGTACTATGCGCAAAAGGCTGCCGGCGGGTCCTTCCGCTACCCCGTGCGCCGATACGGAGGGCTAAAAATGTCGCTTTACGTCGATATAAGAAAATCACTTCGGGACTTTGAGCTTAACATCCGCTTTCAGAGCAATGGCGGAATACTCGCCCTGCTGGGAGCCTCCGGCTGCGGCAAGAGCATGACGCTTAAATGCATCGCCGGCATAGAAAAACCGGATGAGGGCGTAATCGCACTTGACGGCGTAACGCTTTTCGACTCGGAGCGCAAAATCAACCTCCCGCCGCAAAAGCGCAAAACCGGCTATCTCTTTCAGAGCGCCGCGCTTTTTCCTAACATGACCGCCGCCCAGAACGTGCTCTGCGGGCTGCATCGGATAAAAAGCGCTTCCGAAAAGCGAAGGCGCCTTTCCGAGCTTGTCTCTATGTTCCGCCTTGAAGGGCTTGAAAACCGCTATCCGCACGAGCTTTCGGGCGGGCAGCAGCAGAGGGCGGCGCTGGCCAGAACATTGGCTTCGGAGCCGGAGCTTATAATGCTCGATGAGCCTTTTTCCGCCCTTGACTCCCATCTCAAATGGCAGCTTGAGCAGGAGCTGTGCGCTGTTTTGAAGAAATTGAAAAAGAAGGCCATCTATGTTTCTCACGACAGGCACGAGGTTTACAGGCTCTGCGATAAAATTGCGATAGTCTCGGGCGGCTCCATTGACTCAATGGGAAGCCGGGAGCTGATATTCGGTTCGCCCAGAACATACGCCTCCTGCATTTTGACAGGCTGCAAAAACATTTCAAGGGCAGAAATCAATCCCGAAGGTTCAATAGCCGCTCTTAACTGGGGTATGTCGCTGTACTCTGCGAAGCCCTCCGGTAAAAACGCGGCATTTGTTGGCATAGACGCAAAAAAAATAAAAGCCTGCGGAACCCCAGACTCTTTGAACTCTTTCGAATACGAAGTCATTGAGAAAATAGATGACATTTCAGGAGTAATTCTGCTTATAAAAAACAAAAACGCTTCGTCATCCGGCACTATTAGGTGGGAAATGGGGCGTGAAAAGTTTGAAAAGCTTGATTTGAGCAGGCCTTTCGCCTTTATCCCTCCGGAAAGCGTTATGCTTTTGAGCGAATAATCGGCAGGGCTTACACTCCGCATACGATTCGTGCGTGACGATTATACCGTCACGCACGTCGAATTTTATCCAAGGCAGCGGCGCCAGCAAAGGCCGTCAATCATTAAAACTGTTATAGATTTCAATAACGCGGTTTCCTGTCTTCTGCCGGGCTTTTGGGGTGGCAGCATGGGGCGGGCTTTAGAAGCCGATTTCAAACTGAAAAATGAAAAGGATTTGCGGAAAGCCTACTGAAATTAAATAAAACTATATGCACAAGATCACGATCAGGCGGCGGGAACAGGGCGCAAGCCAAGATGCTCAGACGAGGTCGCCTTTTCCGAGTTTTACCTGGATTATGAGATGGCCCGCCGCAGTGAGAAATTCCGATTCAGTATCCTTGAATGGAAGAGAGGTATAGTTGGGCTTGCGGAAGAGCCTCGGTTCCTTCTGGAATATCCGGTCGCCTGTAAAATGCAGAAATTCGTGGTACATCATCGCGTCGTCTATTTCATTTATCATGGAAAGCTCTCTCGCATGCAGATCCGAAACGCCGAATTTCCTCAGAATCATATCGTGCATGCGGTCCTCTATGGTCCGGTATTCGGGCAGCTCCGCCTTTATCGGCCTTGTGACGTCTGAAACATATGCCTCGCCTGCGTCGTGAAGAAGGCAGGCAAGCTGGACTCGTATGCTCAGCTCGCGCGCCTTTGCCTCGGAGGCGCAGTTAAGCGAATGACGGGCGACGGAAAAGAATTCGGGGAAATGGCCGTTAGCCCTGCACAGCAGGGAGAGCGAGTGAGCTATGTCCTCTAATTTGATGTATTTTTCGTCGGGGAAGACCGGATCAAAATATATTCCTGAGTATGTTCTGATATAACCCATAACTTTCTCCGTTTATTTTTTTATATGGGAAGCAGGAGCGGGGTAAAGACCGTGCCTGCGGTTCTGTCTCCGAGACGGGAGCAGGGCGGCTTGTTACAGGCACGCGACCATGCGGGGAAGGCTAATGTTAGGGCAAATATTTACCCGAATAATATTATACCATGGATTTAATCCCGGAAACATATATTTTTTTGGACTTTAACAAAACCGGGACGCCGTAAGTACGGTATCCCGGGTTCGCGGTGTCATTTCTGGACTACCAAAATCTCGACCCTGTTGTTCCTGCTGCGTCCGCTTTCTGTCCCGTTGTCGGCTGCGGGTTTATACTCGCCGTACCCTATGGCGACAAACCGTCCCGGGCTCAGGGAGCAGTAATCCGTGAAGTAGCGCAGAACCTTTACGGCGCGGTCGCAGGAAAGCTCCCAGTTTGACTGAAAATCGCCGGCTCCAATCGGCACATTGTCCGTATGTCCGGATATTACAATGCTGTTGCCGAGGCTTTTGAAGTAGGCTGCGAATTCGTTCAGCAGAGCGTAGCTTTCGGGCTTCAGCCTTGAACTTCCGCTTTCGAAGAGCAAGTCCGCCTGAATCACGAATTTTATGCCCTCTGCGGTCTGGCTGTGCTCCAGGGCCTTGAGGCTTGCGGGCGGGCTTAAGTATTTGTAAAGCTCCTCGCTGACGCGTTGAGATGACTCTGAAGGGGAGGTTTCTTTTATGTCGGGAGGCTTTTTCGCGGCCGCGCTTCCGGAAGCGGAGCTCGCTTCTTTCGCCTCCGAATCCGATTTCGGAGATGGAGAGACGACGGCCTGTTTGGCCTGTTCGGTTTCTGTCGAGGCGGTTTCATGGATTGAGGCCTTGACGGAGGCAAGCTGCGCCTCGGCGTATGAGGCCTCGGCTCTCGCCTTTTCAACCATGCCCTTTGCCTTGAAGGCGGTCATTACAAAAAGAAGTATGAACAAAAGAACGAGCCCCGTCATCATGTCGGCGTATGAAATAAGCCAGTTCCCCTCGGCGGGCTCGAGCTCTCTGCCGTTACGCGACGTATTCTTTGCCATTTTTTCTGTTCCCCGTCTTTACATATCCGGCCGGATTCAGGCCCTTTACGTCCTTGATGTGCACAACCTCGTACTGCAGCCTTTCGGCAGGGGTAAGGAAGGGCTTAATGCTGTCTTCAAGCACGTTGGGGCTATAGCCGCGGCTCAGTCCGACAATGCCTTCGAGTATCATTTCCATCCTGTTTATTTCGTTCTGGTTCTTAATGTCGAGCTTGTTCGCGAGAGGGGAGAAGACCATATTTGCAAGAATTACGCCGTAAAACGAGGTGACGACGACTGTTGCGAAGGATTCCCCGAACCTGTCTATGTCGTTAAAGGTCGTCATCATATGAACAAGGCCGATAAAGGTTCCCATCATTGCGATTGAAGGTGCGAGGTTGGCCCACATTCTGAAAAGCTGTATGCACTTTTTATGGCGTTCGTTTGTCTTGTCGATTTCAAGGCCCATGATGTCGCGTATGGTCTCTTCGTCGAAGCCGTCGACGACCATTTGTATGCCGGATTTTATGAACTTGTCCCTTATTTTATCCAAATGCCTTTCGAGGGTAAGAATACCCTCGCGGCGAGCCTGCTTTGAAAAATCGATGAACAGCTTCATCAGCTCGGGCTTTGAAATCTCCTTGTTCAGAAAGGCGTTGCGGAGTATAGAGGGAACGCTGGCAATGGTGTTGAACTCAAAAGCGACCAGCAGAGCCGCAATCGGTCCGAAAACGCAGATGAAGACCGAGGGGATATCTATGAACTTGCCGAGGCTTCCCGGAATATCGGCCCATCTTCCCCATACTATGCTCATAAAAACGACGAAAGCGGCGCCGATGAGCCCTATTGCGGTTGTAAGATCGAATTTCTTCATTGTATCACCATAACCCGTAGCGTATGCTCTTATCCTTAATTATTTAATCGGATGTTTTTATAAAAGATTTATGTGCACAAGCGGATTTCAGGCGATATTTCCAGTAAAAAAACGGAGGCGGGGCTTTTGCCCCGCCTCCGGCATTTCAGTTTAAGCCTGCTCCTCAAACTGGTCCTTGGAAGCGCCGCACACGGGGCAGGACCAGTCTCCGGGAAGCTCCTCCCATTTTGTTCCGGGCGCTACTCCGTTATCGGGATCGCCGGCGGACTCGTCGTAAACATAACCGCAGACAGAGCACTTGTACTTTTTCATAAGAACCTCCTGATTGTTTTAATTTTTAATTTATACCCAAAAAAATATATCGACTCGCATCAAAGTTTCGGAGCAAGCTCGAAGCCGTACTGGCGGAGCTTTGCGGTCACGTCGCCGTCCGGGACCCATGTCGTCCTGAAACCTTCGTCCACAAGCTCGAAGCCGGCCTTGGAAAGCTCCTCGCCCATTAGCCTGACGGCTTCGCCGCTCCAGCCGTAGCTGCCGAAGGCGGCGGCCTTCTTGTTTTTGAACTTCATCCCGCGGATCAGATCCAGAATCCCGGCAATCGAATAGAGGTATCCGTTGTTTACTGTGGGGGAGCCCATTATAACCGCCTTTGAGCGGAAGATTTCGGTAATTATATCGGATTTGTCGGTTTTGGCCGAGTTGAAGAGCTTGACGGTAACGGCAGGGTCCGCGGCGCGGATGCCGTCCGCTATTGCCTCCGCCATCTTCCGGGTTGCGTTCCACATAGTGTCATAGACTATGCTTATCCGGTTTTCCTTGTAGGCGTTTGCCCACTGGAGGTATTTGTCGACTATCTGCATGGGTTTATCCTTCCATATTATACCGTGGCTGGGGCATATCATGGAAATTGGAAGATTCATGGCGACTATTTCCCTAATCTTCTTCTCAGCCATCTGGCTGAAGGGAGTTAGGATGTTCGCGTAGTACTTCATCGCCTCGGCCTCGACTTCGTGAGGGTCCACAGTGTCGTTGAAGAGCGATTCGGAAGCGAAGTGCTGACCGAAGCCGTCGTTGCTGAAGAGGATATTCTCTCCGCTCATATATGTGAACATCGTGTCGGGCCAGTGGAGCATCGGAGCCTCGATGAAGGTCAGCGTGCAGCTTCCGAGATCAAGCTTGTCACCGGTCTTCACGGTAACGAAATTCCAGTCCTCATGGTACTGTCCTTTTATGGACTTCACTGCGTTAGCCGTGCAGTAAATCGGGGTGCCGGGTATCTCGCGCATAAGCGCCGGAAGCGCTCCGCTGTGATCCACCTCGCCGTGATTCGCTATAACGTAATCTATCTCCGCAAGGTCGATTTCTTCCTTAAGCTTTTTGACAAACTCTCTGTCGTAGGGCAGCCAGACGGTGTCTATCAGCGCGGTTTTTCCGTCTCGAACAAGATAGGAGTTGTATGACGAGCCCCTGAATGTGGAAAGCTCGTCGCCGTGGAATGTCCTTAGCTCCCAGTCCGTCTTGCCGACCCATGTAACCCTGTCGGTTATCTTTTTTCCCATAGAAGCCTCCTTTGCAGCCGCTGTGTTTTGGGTCCAAAATGCCAAAACGCTTTTTGCCTATCCTGTATAAATGGCATTATGTCCTCATAGCTTGATTATAACAAAAGAAAAGAAAAAATAATATAACATTTTACCTAAAATTTTACTTAAAAATGATATAGGCGTATAGGTGCGTCCGAGGAGCGGCCTCCCGAAAGCCGCTCTTTTTTAGCGCCCTGACGTCGGGCGAGGGCGCGTAATATGAAAATGTCGAAAATCCGAAACGCAGCATATATTGTATAAAGATGGATAAATAAGGAGGTGTTCATTATCCAAAACAGAGGAATACCCTTGTGGGTACCCGTTTTGCTAGGACTGCTGCTCGGCGTCGCCACAGGAATTGTGTGGTGTATGGGATTCTTAGTGTCCGTAAAAGCGATGCTTCCCTTTGCTTTTGCATCGGTGATGCTGCTATTTGTTGAAACCGCGGTTCACAGAGCTCACTGCGGAGGAGAAAGGGAGGGGTATTGCATAAGCCCGACCTGCTTCAGCGTTTTAAGATTTTCAAAAATTATCCTGATATCAGCCGCGGTCTTTATCGCGGTCGCTCTGCTTATATTCGCGGCGAGCCTGAGCATGAGCTTCGCCGTTAAAACGGTTCTCGCTTTTGCAGGATCGATTTCCTTCTGGCTCACGCTCTGCTCTTTTCTCGCGATGCTGCTGAGCATATTTTATTACAGATAAAATAAAATAGAAATAAGAGGCATAAGCGGGGCTTATGCCTCTTCAGCTTGTCAAAAAAGCCCAAAGGGCTTTTTTGACAAGGGGGTTAAATGACGGCCGCTCTGCCGCGCCCGTCATGAGAGGTGTCATTTCCGACGTACACGCCGCCGGAAATGACAGATTTGACTTTTTTCCGCCATTCGCGGCGGAAATTCTGCGAAGCTTTTTTGCTGTAAACAAGTTTTTCGACAGGCTGAGGCATAAGCGGGTCTTATGCCTCTTATTTTCATATCAGGGCTAAAAGGCGATTTATATTGATTTTAAGTCTGAAGAAGGCTGAAAAACTCTTCGGCTATGGAGGCTGTCTTATATTTTTCAAGAAGCCTCAGCAGCTTTTTTTCGCAGCCTTCCACGCCGTAGTAGTGTACAAAGCCGTCACGCAGCGAAAGCTGAAGCCTCGGCTGATCCGGATCGATCTCCCTGGGGTGCAGGTAGAAAACAGCCGGATGTCCGACGCTGTTAACCGCCGAGGTGAACCTGTCTATAAGGAAGAAGGGGAGGGCGCGGAAATAAAAGCCGCCCGAGAAGGGAATGTTCAAGCCCGCCGCCCGGAATGTTGAAGGAGGAATTTCAAGTATTTTGACTTCCTCGCCGTTTACAATCGGCCGATTTGCAAAACGGGGGGCGTCGGGTATCCCGTAAAGGTAGTTTCTTGTGGGGAAAATGCTGGAATCATATTCAAAGCCTTCCTGGATAAGTATGTCGAGCGCCCATAGCGACTCTCTCGTGATGGACCAGGACGGGGCGCGGTATCCGATTACGCGGCTGCCGCTTATGTCCTCAAGAAGGTGGCGGCTTTTGCGAACATCCTCCCTGAACTCATCAGGAGACTGCCTGTAAACCAGAAGGTGGGAGTATCCGTGGCTTGCTATCTCGTGGCCGCTTTCGGCAATTTTTCTCACCATTTGCGGAAATTGCTCGGCTACCGAGCCGAGCACAAAAAATGTCGCTTTGCAGCCGTATCTGTCAAAATGCCCGAGATAAGAGTCGACGTTTTTTTCAACCGTGTAGCGGGCATTAAAGGTATCCGGGAAAGAGGTGCCCTCGTAATTCGCGTGGAACCAGTCCTCCGTGTCAACGGTAAAAATATTCTTCATCGATTCACCCGTTTTTCATAATTTGCAAAGCAAGACCCCCGTTTCGCAGCCGGGCCGCAAAACAGGGGAGAAAGGCGTGTTAAAACCCGGTTTTTTCAAATATGTCCGCGTCCTCCGGCGCCGCCGGCCTGCCCTCGAGCTCCCTTATCCTTTTTTCGAGGATGGCAACCGTCTGAACGAGCCTGGTGCATTTTTCGTTGAGCGTCGTAACTATCGCGGTGATAGACATCAGTATGATTATAATACAGAAGCAAACGAGCGCGAAAAGACCGTTTGCCGGCTCCTTTATTCCTATAAGGCGCGTCAAAAAGGTCATTATTTCCGGAAAGACGCCTATTATAAGCATAAGGAATCCCGAAACTATCCACAGCAGGGAGTATTTCAGGTTCAGCCTGCGCCTGCTCAGGATATGGAAAAGGATTACAAAATATAAGGCGACCGCCAGAAGCAGGGCGTATCTTAAAGCCGGTACCATCTCAATTCACTCCTTTTGCGGAAAATCTGCGAAGCATCACGGCTAAAGACACCTTGAGAATGTAGTAAAACGACCTGAAAGCGTTTATGGAGCTTTTTCCGCCGCAGCGTTCGTGCATTACAACAGGAACCTCAGCTATCCTGAAGCTCTTCATGGCGGCGGCCACGATCGCCTCGGGCTCGGGGTAATCCTGGGCGTACTCTCTTGAAAACAGCTCTATCACGCGGCGGTTTGCGGCCCGGAAACCGCTGGTAACATCCCTGACGCTTACTCCGGCAAAGATGCGAATGAGCCCGCTGAGCAGCTTGATGCCAATCCTGCGCGAGCCTGTGGACCTGAAACCCTGCTCCGCCCCGTCCAGAAACCTGGAGCCTATCGCGTAATCGCAGTCTCCGGCAAGAATAGGCTCGATAAGCCTTTCTATGAAGGAAGCGTCGTGCTGGCCGTCGCCGTCGAACTGAACGGCTATATCGTAGCCGTTTTCCGCGGCATATAAATAACCGCTCTGTACGCAGCCGCCGATGCCCAGGTTAAAGGCAAGGTCGAGATAGCTTGCCCCCAGTCTTCGGAGAATCATTCTTGTCGAGTCCGTCGAGCAGTCGTTTATCACGAGGCAATCCGCGAACGGAGCGTGCTCCCTTAAAGATGAAACAACCTTTTCAATGCTCTGCTGCTCGTTATATGCGGGAATAATTATCAGCACCTTCAATCCTGAAACACACCCTTATGTATTCGTTGCTTTTCGCATAAAAAAGTCAGTATACGCAGGTTGCCGGAAAATGATTCATACCAATGTACATATAATTATACGGCATGTAATGCATGCAGTCAAACTGGTTTTTTAATTTGGAACATGAAAACAAATCAGGATCAAAGGCTGCCGCGCCCCTTCGGTACAGGGATTCCGGCAGCCTTTATGTGCGTTTATTCCCGTCTGAGGAGCCTCCGGAACCTCCGGCGGTCATGCCGGCGGCTATTATCAGCGGACCGGCGCGTAGCCCTCGTGGACCACAAGCTCCTGCCCCTTGCCTGACTGTATCCAGTCGAAGAGAATTCGCTGAGGGCTGTTTTTAGGCGCGTCGGAGCGGATTACCGCATAGAAGTCGTTGACGAAGGGATAGGCGCCCGAGGCGATTGACTTGGTGGAGGGCTCGACACCGTTTACCGACAAAAGGCGGATGTTTTCGTCGAGCTTCATGCGGCTCACATAATAGTAAACGTTGTAGCCGATTGCGTTCTCGGCTCCGTCGTAGACCGCGACCGCGTCCACAAGAAGCCCCATGTCCCCTATTATGTAAGTCGACGGCGCCTTGGCCATGGGCGTGCCCTTCATGACGAGCTTATCCATCATGGTCTGGCTGCCGGAGAGAAGCTGCCTTTGATATGCCTTAATCTCGGCGTCCCTGCCGCCGACGCTCTTCCAGTTGGTTATTTTACCGGAATAAATGTCGACCAGCTGCTTGTCGCTGAGGTTTTGAACCGGGTTTTTCTTGTTTACGAGAAACACAAGCGCGTCTTTTCCGATGGGAGCCATCTCCAGCCTCACGTTCTTTTCCTGAGCGTAGTTGAGCGAGTCCTGCGCAGGAGCGTAAACCAGAAGAATGTCTGCCTTGCCGTCAATAAGATTGACATACGCGTTGTCAGTGCCGGAAACGGCGAAATTATCCTCTCTCGGAATGCCAAGGAGCACCGAACGCACAGCCGTGATGAGCGGAATGTTCGCCGTCGAGCCGTCTATGCGCGGCATGTTATTATTTGTGAACTTAAAAACCTCGGAGGAGGGCTTCGGCGAGGGGGAGGGCGCAGAATTAGCCGGACCGCAGGCGGCGGACACTGCAAAGAATGTGAAGGCGAGCAGGAGTGCAAATATACGTTTCATAATATTCTCCTCAGTCGTTCATATATTCGTAGAGCGGAACTTTTATAACCCATTTGCCGCCCGGATTCATAAGCCCCGAGAAAATTTCGGTCCGAACCAGATAGCGGCTGTCAAACGGCTTGATAAAAAGATACCTGTCCGGAATCAGCAGCTTCCCCGTCTCGTCATAGAGTTTCACCCAATACTCATATTCTCCTAATATGCAAGGCTCTCCAGTGTGAACAAATATCATGCCGGACGTGATTTTTTCTACATGGCCTTCAAAAGGACCGGCAACGTCGGCGCCTTCGGAGTCGATAATCTTCCAGCTCCGATTATTGGAGGATATATCAAGTAAATAATTTCCGTTGCTCAAATCATAAACCTTTTTTACCCCGGGGAAATACCTCTCGCCGTCCTTAACCTTCAGCCTTAAGCTGTTTTTGTCTAATATATATTTTTCGTCTTCATTATAAGACAAAGCTTTTTGTTCTCCGGTCTGTTTAGGCGATTCTCTCGAAGCCTCGGGCAGAACCTCGCCGTTCGGACCGAGAAGGCCATCTTTTCCGCCGGATAAATACTTTGCAGTACCTTTGAAATAGGAGGAGATGTAGTCGTACCTGGGCTCTGCGAGTACTTTGCCGCTTTTATCTATGACTCCGTACTTCCCGTCCTTATAAAACCTCGTACGACCCTCGTAAAAGACAAGCCCGTAGTTGAGAGGAAGCGGCTCTTCAAAGTCCACATAGGAATTGTCCAGCTGCTGAGGTGTCTGATAGGGACCGAGGACCTTTTTCCCGCTACTGTCGATAAAATATACCTCTTTATCGTCATCAGACAGCGCGCAGGCCAGCCCCTCCGAAAAATAGAGCGGGGCGCGGTATACGCATGGAAGTATCTCGTTTCCGCTGTAATCAATGGCGCCCCATTTTTCGCCCCTGCGCACGGTTATGTACTCATTGGTGATGTCTTTTCGCCAATCAAACGGCATGGGTTTTTCCGGTTCCTTGTATGGAGGATACTCCCTGGCGCTGATATGCGTGATAATCTCGTCATACTCCCCGGCCCAGCTGCCGTCGGGCCTCGCAAGCGTGATTTTGGAGTTTTTTCTTATTTTATCGATTTTTTCATATCTTATCAGCTCATAAAGCTTTACACCGTCTTTTTCCAGCAGATTCACTTCGTGGTAAACGGGGTCGCAGATGATGCGCCCGTTCTCGTCGCAAAGCCCGTAGAACTCCGAGTTGTGCCATGACTTCTTAATATACGCCCCGATATAAGGCCATATGCGCCCGTAATCGCCTCTTGGGATAAGTGTAGTCGTAATATCTTCATAATATCGCGCGGGCAGGCTTTGCGCCTTATACGACCCGTCGGGCAGAGCGCCCTTCGGCAGGAAAACCTCGACTGAAGGCGGGGCGCCGGAAACCTCCGGAGCTTTCTTGAGCGGCGAGGCGCTCGGAGGCGCGGCGGGCTGAGCGGCGCAGCCGGAAAGCATTAATAATATTGCGGCGAGAGCAAGCGTGATTTTTTCCCCCATGCGATACCTCCTGCGGCTTGAGCGATATTCCAAGACATACGGGGCAAGGCGGTTTCAATTTTATCTGCTCCTTGCTGGAAAATTAAGATAATGAGCTATTAAATACCAATATATTCATTCAAAGTAATTATAAACCAGATGTTACAAAATATCAATAATGGGTGTCATTAGGCGGATTTAGCCGGCAAACGAAAGGGACCCGTCCTTACGGCGGGTCCCTCAGCTTGTCGAAAAACTTGTTTACAGCTCATGACGGGCGCGGCAGAGCGTCCGTCATTAAGCCCCCCTTGTCAAAAAAGCCCAAAGGGCTTTTTTGACAGTCTGACGAAAGGGACCCGTCCTTACACGGCGGGTCCCTTTCATTTATGCGATATTTTATTTCAGTTTTTCCGGATTGACAGTTCTCAGGTAGCTTCCGCTGAGGTTCTTGGGATTGACGGCCTCTCTTATTTTATACTGATAGGCGAAAATCCAGGGCTGCGGGGTTTTTGAGAACATCTCGTCATGCTCTTCCTGAGTGTAGTTGTATCCGTTCATGTGTCTTACATCCGAGTTCCATCTGCAGAAGTCAGGACCGAAGGAGTACTTGTTGTGGAATTCCTGATTTCCGTCGATGAACTTGCAGGTGCCGTGTACGGATTCCTTATCATAGGCGTCGAAGTTCGTAAAGAACTCCCAGCCGGTGGCGCCGCCTCCGCCGATTCCGGAGAGGCTGCCCATCGCAGAGTCTCCGCCCGTGGCGGCTATCGAGGTGTGCTCGACTTCCCATTTTCTCTTCAAAGCCGCCGCTTCCTCGACGACCTGTATGGTTCTCCATACGTTGGGAGAGAGGCCGAAGGTGCCCTCGTAGGCGCCGCACATGACAAAGTTAAGATTCTTATGTCCGAGCCTTGTCAGGTAAAGCAGCGCGTAGTCGTGCATATCCTTTTCAAGCATCATTTCGCTTTTCCAGCCGCCGGTCTGCTCGAGAATATAGTCTATGGCCTTTTCCTTGTATTCCAGATCTCTTTCGGAGAAGCCGGCAATGACTATCTGATAATCCAGCTTCATCTTTTCGTTCTGCTCTTTTATATACGGGTCTTCAAGCAACGCGGGGATGTCGCAGAGCTGCTTGTCGGGATCGGTAATGATCTTCAGCATAGCCGCCTTAAGGTTTCTGCCGAACATGCTGAACTGCCTGTGTCCCGAATATACGATATCGCTTTCGTGGAAGTACTGAACGCTGCGCGCCCAGGCTTCCCAGTTGGGGTAGCAGAGCGTATAGCATTTGAAGTTGGGGCCGAAATCCGCTTTGTAAGCCGGAACTGTTCCATAAGTCGGGAAGTCCGCGGGGCCCGGCCAGGGATGGAGCCTCAGAGCCATTTTCGTGCAGACTCCCGTAGAGCCGGCCGTGCCGAAAAGACCTCTGAGCAGTCCCCTCTGGCTCGGTCCGGGGCCTTCTCCGCAGAACCAGCCGTCTCCGGAGCCCAGGGAGCCGGTTCTAAGAACCTCTCCGCCGCCAAGGACCCACTCCATGCCGAGTATGTTTTCGGAGCCGGAGCCCATGGATATCGTATTGGGGCCGAAAGCTATCCAGGAGGAGGCGTTTGCCAGGGCGGAGCTTGAACAGCCGACGCCGGGAATGTTCAGGTTAAGGCCGACTTTCATGGCTTCGGCCTGGACAGTCGCCGCGATCGCATAAGGCTCGACGATTGCGATCATGTTCTTTGCGTCGATTTCCACGCTCTTCATTCTTCTAAGATCAATCTGAATGGCAAAATCTCCGCCTATGTAGCCCATTGTCGACCAGAAGGTGGTTGAGGCTTTGAACTCTATGCCGTATTTGTTGCAGACTCTTACGATGTTCTGAACCTCTTCCGTGCTTCCGGGCAGGACTACGGCCTGGGGAAGGGGAGTCCAGTGCTCCGACGGGCCGTAGTGAGCGGACGACTGAGAAGGGATGCACCTGTATGTTTCGCATACGCCCATATTTTCGGAGATGTTTCTTTTTCCTACGATATCTTCGAGCGCCTTGTATATTTCTTTCGGAAAAGCCATTGTAAAACCTCCTCTCACATCGCTTGCTGCACGAGCTCAATGATATCTAAGACCTCGATCTTATTACCATTTTCGTCGACAGCGTTGACAAAGTTGTCTTTGCACCACGGGCAGGCTGTCACCAATGCGTCGGCGCCCGTCGCATTCGCTTCGGTAATCCGTTCGCCGGCGGTCCAGGCGGAAAACTCAGGGTTGGATTCGCTGCATCCGCCGCCCGCTCCGCAGCACCACGAGTATTCGCGGATTCTTTCCATTTCAACCAGCGTTATTCCGGGTATGGCTCTAAGGATGTTTCTCGGAGCGTCATATATTCCGTAAGCTCCGTTGTATCTCGGCCTTCTGGGCTCCCAGGTATGTATCTGATTGAGTATTTTCTTTTCCTTGCCTTCCCAGGGGATGTACTCTTCGCCCAGTCTGCCGAGATGGCAGGGATCGTGATAGGTGACCTTAAGAGGAACTGTTTTAGTAAACTTGATTTTTCCTTCCTGTATCAGCTGGTCAACATATTCGACAACGTGAAGCACCTTGACGTTCAGTCCCAGCTTCGCGTACTGGCGCTTGAAAGCATGGTAGCAGTCGGAGCAGGGAGTCACGATTGTCTTTACGCCTGCCGTTTCGAACGCTTTGATGTTTGCGTCGGCGCGGTCCTTGAACTCCTTGAAGAAGCCCATCTGATGAGCGCGCCCCGCGCAGCAGTTGTCGGCCGCGCCGAGATATCCCAAATCCACTCCGGCGCTCTGAAGCAGTTTTACGGCGGATTGCGCTATCTTCTGGAGCTTGGGATCGTAGCTGTACTTGCAGCCTGCAAAGAAAGCCACCTCGGCTTTTTCCTTGAACAGGTCCTTGAGCTTCAGGTCCTTTGCCCAGTCGGTGCGGTTTGCTTTCTTGGTTCCGGGGATCATGCTCTGTTCTTTTTTCAGGTTCTCGATAACGGGCTTCTGGCCCTCCAGAACCTTGCCGTTTTCCACGGCATAGGCCTTCTGCTCAATGTTGTGCTCGAGAGTTTCAAGATTGTACCTGGTCACCTTGCAGCCTACGTCGCAATATCCGCAGGACGTGCAGGAATGAATGGCTTCAGTAACCGTATCGTCAAGCTGCGTTCTGCCGTCGAGCAGGCTCTGGCTCAGCTGAAAGCGTCCGCGGGCCGAATAGGTCATGAAATTGTAATACCCGATGCTTGGACAGTTCTCGGCGAATCTAATGCTTTTTATTTTGTCAAATGGAATGAATTTGCAGCCAGCGCAATTGCTGCAGCGTTCCATCATGGGTCTGAAATCATTTAAAGCCATCTTATAAGCCTCCTTTTCCTTTACTTATTTCAAAGTAAGTTTTCCGGTGTTCATTATGTTGTTGGGATCGAAAATGTTCTTCATTTTCTTCAGAATCTCATACGTCTGAGCGTCTTTATTCAGCTGGATAGTAGACCAGATGTCATACGGCCTTGCGTAGAAGCCGCCCAGCTTCGACATTTCTCTGCTCGCCGTGATATATAACTCCTTGACTTTCTTTGCTTCTTTCGCATTCTCGGGATTGTAAGGGAGGCTGAATTCGAGATGAACCGATGTGCCCATATGCTGCGGCTGTATGTATATTCCGATGTCCTCGGTGGGATACCCGGCCGTGATCGCAAGACTGTACATCGCTTCTATGAACTTTGAGGTTCTGTCCAAGGTGGTAATGAAGAATATGTCCTGGAACGCGCCCTTCGCCGTCTGCTTCCAATAAGCCTCTCCGGAAGGGGTTATGGATTTCTCGAGCACCTCGTCTCCGGTTGCGCCCGGCACCTTCGGGAGCAGCTGGACACCGGTCTGCTTCGCGTATTCCTTGATGTCGTATTCCTGAGCGCTGACCTTCATTTCCGGAAGCAGTATGTCTCCGGAAATACCGATTGCGGCGACCCAGTTCGGCATGATTTCCTTAAGCCCGGCGATTTCTTCGGCGGTCTCGCCCATCAGACTCGCGAGATAGGCCTTGTTCATGACGAAAAGCTTGTCGCCGATTCTCGCCCAGATGGCCTTGTAAACGAAATCTTCCAAATCGGTGGATTTTTTCGCGGGCGCCAAAAACATTTTCTTGATTGTCGGAAGCAGCTCGCACCTCAGCGAAGCCCAGGTCACGATTCCCATGCTTCCCTGCGCCTGGGTGACCATCCTGAGCATGTCGGTCATGGCCGGTCCGTTGGAATGGACCTGCCAGTTTCCAAGCTCCCATTGCTTTTGCAAATCCTGAGGCCCGTTGCCGGCGGCGCCGGTGAATATCTGGTTGCCGTCACCGAACGTGACCTCTACGCATCTCAAGGGTTCGGTGTAGTTGAACTGATGGAGGCAGTTGAGCCTCGGCTCTATTTCAAGAAGGCTCGTCAAAACTGATTTTGTAGCCTTTGGCCTTAACGGGGTGGAAAGCGTCATGCCTTCTTTTGCAAGCGCTTCCTGAAGCTGGCCGTAAGTAACGCCCGGTTCGATGATGGCCATCCTCTGCTGACGGTTGATGCTGATGATTTTGTTCATTCCGCTTAAATCAACAATGATCGATTCCGGAACGCTCGGCACCGTATCACCCTTGAAATGCGGCGCGCCAGAGCTCACCGGCACAAGCGGGGTTTTCGTTTCGTTCGCCAACCTGACTAACGCCTGGACTTGCTTGGCATTTTCGGGCTTCACAACGAAGAAGGGGCGCATGGGCGTCGCGAAGCTTTCGTCTTTCGAAAATGCTTCCAGCGTTGCGGGGGCGTCGGAAACATTCTCGCTGCCGAAAATAGCGCAGAGTTTTTCATAGATTGTTTCCAAAATCATTTCCTCCTTTTTATTACTGAAATAAAAATGTCGCCGGACGGGACGATTGCGAGGGAGCTTTTGCCGTTGCAAACAAGGATAAATCAAGCTTTAGATTTATCCTCATACGCCCCGGCAAAAATTATACTGAACACGTTCAGTATACCAAATCTTCAGGGCTTGTCAATAACAGATGTACATTCTCTAAAAAAATAATATATTGTCCTTGAAATATGGAAATAAATTTGTTTATAATACTCTGGGTGATATTATTGGACATTGCGGCTGAAAACAAAAGACAGCAGAAAGCAGAGGCTACGAAGCGCAGACTTTTCGTGGCCGGCATGAGCCTGATGAGAGAAAAGGGATATCAGGCGGCTACCATAAGGAGCATTTGCGGCCGCGCCGGTGTATCGGTTGGCACTTTTTACCTGTATTATAATACCAAAAGCGATATTTTGAAAGAGCTTTACATACAGGGCGATAAGTTTATGGTGAGCGAAAATCCCGCCGAAGAGGGAAAAACTCCGCTCGAAAGGATACGCCTTTTTATCGACCGCTATTCGGAGCTTACGATCAGGACGGGCCTTGATTCCGTAAAGGTGCTGTATAACCCGGACAACGAGTGGTTTGTCCAGTACCGCGCCATGCAGCATAAGCTCGATGAGATGATAAAGGAAGGCCAGGAAATCGGCGAAATCGTTTCCGAATCTTCGTCCGAGGAACTGACCGACTTTCTTTTTGTGTGCATGAGAGGAATTTGCTACCACTGGTGCACATCAAACGGAGGCTACGACCTTAAGGAACGTATGCGCAGGTATATGGGCCATGTGCTGAAATCGCTGGAGCCCTGAACCGCGCCTTAACCCCCGTTTGGCCCCGTATATAACAAAGCCCCGCCTCAAAACTGAGGCGGGGCCTGTGATTTTAATTATCGTTTGTTTTCCGGTATCATTTCCGGGTCTAAAGTTCTGTAATAGCTGCCGCCGAGGAGGTTCGGATTTATCGCTTCCCTGACCTTCCACTGATATGCGAAAACGTGAGGCTGCGGAACCTTGGAGAACAGCTCGTTGTGCTTTTCCTGAGGCCAGTCGTAGCCGTTCGGCTGCCGGAGATACTTGTTGCTTCTGCCCATATCTCCTCCGAGGTGCCTTTCCGCCATCCATTTTTCGGTTTCGTCTATGAAGTCGCATGCGCCGGTGACGGAATCCTTGTCATAGGCGTCGAAGTCCACGAAAAACTCCCAGCCGACGGCTCCGCCGCCACCGGTGAAGGAAAAGCTGCCCATCTCGGAATCGCCGCCGTTTTTCACGATCGAGGTGTGGGTGTCCTCCCACTGCTTTTTGAACGCGGCGGCCTCCTCCATGTACGAGGCGCTTACCCAGAGATTCGGGTTCAGGCCGAAGTTGCCCTCGTATGAGCCGCACATGACGTAGTTGAGATTCTTGTGGCCCAGTCTTATAAGATAAAGCAGCGCCCAGTTCTCGATGTCGGGCTCGAGCATCATCGACGACAGCCATGCGTCGCACTCTTTGAGGATCTCCTGAAGTATCGCTTCCTTGAGCTCCATGTCGCGCTTGGTGTAGCCCGCGAGGACTATCTGGAATTCAAGCTTCATCTCCTCGGTCTGCCTTTTCACCTCGGGGTCGGAAAGCAATTCCTCAAGGTCGCAGAGCTGCTTATCGGGATCTGTCAGTATGCGTATCATCGCGCCCTTGAGATCCCTTCCGAACATATTGAACTGCCTGTGGCCCAGATATACAAGGTCGGAGTCGTAGCACATGGTGAGGGCCTTCGCCCACATGTCCCAGCTCGGGAAGCAGACGGTGTAGCACCTGAAGTTGTCGGGCAGGGCCGCCTTGTATGCGGGTACGGTGCCGGTGCTGGGCAAAACTGCCGGGCCGGGCCAGGGGTAAAGCCTCATCGCCATTTTCGTCACGACGCCCATCTCGCCGCAGACGCCCATGCTGGCCGTGAGGAACGCCCTTGTGCTGGGGCCGGGGCCCTCTCCGCAGAACCAGCCGTCGCCGGAGCCCGCGGTTCCGGTCCTCAGCAGCTCCCCGTTCGGGAGCACCCATTCGAGGGCGCAGAGATTTTCCTTGTGCCCCCCCGAGCACACGGTGCTGGGGCCGACTCCGCCCCAGCCGCTTGCGCTGGCGACTATTGAGCTTGAGCACCCGACTCCGGGGATGTTGCAGGAAAAGCCGTACTTCATAGCCTCGGACTGAAGCATGGCGCCGTTGACGTAAGGATCGATGATCGCGAGCTGATTCTTGACGTCGATTTCGATTTTTCTCATTCGGCGCATGTCGAGCTGAATGGAATAATCCGAGCCTATGTAAGCCATCGCGCCCCAGAACGAGCCGCCGGCCTTGAATTTTATCTTGTACTTGTTGCAGAGCCTGACTATGCCCTGAACCTCCTCGGTGCAGCCGGGCAGGATGACGGCCATGGGAGTGGGCGTCATATGATCCCAGTAAGGTCCGTAGTGCGCGGAGGACTGTGCGGGCATGCACCTGTATGTCTCGAGCACGCCGGGATCCTGCGAGATATATCTGGGTCCCACTATTTCTTCAAATTCCTTGTATATTTCGGGTGAAAGTTTCATGATGTGCCCTCCTTCCTCAAAGTGCTTTTAAGACCAGTTCTGCTATGTCGAAGACCGGAAGCTTTCTTCCGTCCTCGGCCTGGGAGCTGCGCAAGTTGGATTCGCACCAGGGGCAGGCCGTCACTATTGCCTCGGCTCCCGTGGACAGTGCCTCGGTTATGCGCTCGCCCGCCGTCCAGCTTGAAAAATCGGGATTGGTTTCGCTGATGCCTCCGCCGGCTCCGCAGCACCAGGAGTATTCGCGTATACGTTCCATTTCCGCAAGGCGCAGGCCCGGAATGCTCCTGAGTATGTTCCTCGGCGCGTCGTATATGCCGTAAGCTCCGTTGTAGCGCGGCTTTCTCGGCTCGTATACAAGCACCTGGTTCAGTATTTTCTTGTCCTTTCCCTCCCAGGGGATATACGGCTCGCCGAGCCTTCCCAGATGGCAGGGATCGTGGTATGTTACGGTCATCGGAAGCTGCTTTGTGAACTTTATCCTGCCATCGTTTATGAGGCTCTCAAGGTACTCGACAAAGTGCATGACCTTGATGTCCATGCCAAGCTTCGCGTAAAGACGCTTGAAAGCGTGATAGCAGTCGGAGCAGGGAGTGACTATGGTCTTTACGCCGGCGGCCTCAAAGGCTCTGATGTTTTTTTCGGCGCGGTCCCTGAAGTCATCAAAAAAGCCCATCTGATATGCGCGGCCGGCGCAGCAGTTGTCGGCGGCGCCCAAAAGCCCCGCGTCGACTCCGCACTTCAAAAGCAGCTCTAAGTCTGCGCGCGCTATTTTCTGAAGCTCGGGGTCGTAGCTGTATTTGCATCCGGCAAAGAAAGCGACCTCGGCCTTTTCCTTGCTGAGATCCTTTGCCTTCAGCCCGTCGGCCCAGCCGGCGCGATCCTTTTTCTTCATTCCCGGAATCATGGTCTGCTCGCTTTTCAGCGAGCCTATCATTTCCTTCTGTCTCGGGTACGCATGCCCCTTTTCCACTGCGTAAGCCTTAAGCTCAAGGTTGTGATCCAAAACGTCAAGGTTGTAGCGGCAAACCTTGCAGGCGACGTCGCAGGCGCCGCAGGACGTGCAGTTATGTATTACATCTACGATGTTGTCGGTGAACTCAAGCCTTTCCTCGACCAGAGCCTTCGCAAGCTGATAGCGTCCGCGGGCGGCGTAAGAATGAAAACTGAAGTAGCAGATGCTCGGGCAGTTCTCCGAAAATCTTGCGCTCTGCACCTTGTCGAAGGGGATAAACTTGCAGTTCGCGCAGCTGCTGCAGCGGTACATCTGCGGCAAAAAATCCTTTAGAGCCATTTTGTTTCCTCCTCCTTTTATATACTCAGCTTGCCCGGGTTCATAATGCCGTTGGGGTCGAATATTTTCTTCATCTTTTTAAGGACATCGTAGTTCCTCGCGTCTTTGTTGAGCTGGAGAGGAGCCCATATCCCGTGGGGCCTGGAGTAGAAGGCGCCCTGCCTTGAGAGCTCGGCGCTTGCCGACCTGAAGAACTCCTTCATCTTTGCGGTCTCGGCCGGATTGGAAGCATCGTAGGGGAGGTTGAACTCGAGCATTACTGAAGTGCCCTGATGCTGCGGCTGTATGTATACTCCCATGTCTGATACGGGGTATCCGTCGGCCTCCGCCAGAGCGCGCATAGAATCTATAAACTTTGAAGTTCTGTCCAGCGTCGTCACGAAGAAAATGTCCTGATACGCCCCCTTATACGTTTCCTTCCAGTATCTGTCGCCGCAGGGGGAGGAGATCTTTTTGAGCGCCTGGTTGCCGGAAACACCCGGAACGGCCGGGACGAGTTTCAGGCCGAACTGCTGGGCGATGTCAGCGATATCAAGCTCCTGCGTTTCTACCTTCTTCTCCGGGAGGATCTTTCTGCCGGTGATTCCCACCATGGCCACCCACGGGGGAAGCTGGCCGCGCAGCGAAGTTATCTGAGAGGCGTCCTCGCCCATCAATGAAGCGAGATAAGCGCTGTTCATTATCATAAGCTCGTCGCCGAACCTGAAGTGGAGTATTCTGTAAACGAAATCCTCAAGCCCGGCGGGCGTTGCCGCGGCCGCAAAGTAAAGCTTATGGATTTTGGGAAGGATGTGGCATCTGAGCGCGGCCCAGGTCACTATTCCGGTCGTTCCCTGCGACTGGGTGAGTATCCTTATGAAGTCCACGTTTTGGGGACCGGTGGCGCCGGTCTGCCTGTTGCCCTCCTTCCACTGCTTTTCAAGGTCCATGGGGCCCATGCCGCCGCTGCCGGTAAACAGTCGCACGCCGTCGCCCCATACCACCTCCATGCCGCGCAGCGGCTCCGGATAAAACCACTGGTATCTGGGGTTGGTCCTCGGCTCTATGTCGAGGCAGCTTGCAAGAACGGATTTGTTTTTTCTGGGGGCAAGCGCCGTCGGAATGCAAAGGCCTTCCTTTTCGAGCGCCTCGCTGAGCTCCGAGTAAGTTACGCCGGGCTCGACGTGAACCACTCTCTGCTTCGCGTCTATTCCAAGTATTTTTTTCATGCCGCTCAAATCCACGATTACCGCTCCGGGCACGCTGGGTACCGTGTCGCCCCTGTGATGAGGGGGGCCGGAGCTGACGGGAACGAGAGGGGTGCCCGTCTCGTTGGCCCACTTGACGATTTTCTGCACTTCATGAACGTCTTTAACCTTCACGACAAGTATAGGCTTCATCGGCTTCGCGAAGCTTGCGTCGCGGGAGTATTCGCAAAGAATATCGGGTTCATCGAAAACGCTGCCGGCGCCGACGATTTCGGCCAAGGCCGTCTTTTTTGCTTCCATATTTTATTTCCTTTCTAAAAATTACTTATTATACTCGGACAAAGCATTATATTTGTATCATATCATTATAAAACAGGCATTACCATATATCAGATTCAAAACTTTTTGCCGTTTTGTTGTGAAACTTCACAAAGCGAGGGCTTTTCTATCAGACCGTCTAAAAAAAGGGAACAATTATCGGATTTTTTATGAGGTAATTGATTATCAACTTATGCTCAAGGGGTTTTTACGGAGGATTTCATAATGAAAAGCGATCTCCTGCGGCAGTTAAAAAACGATTTTGCGCAAATTCACAAAGGTCTTGAAAAAACAGCTAATAAATAGTATAAATGCGGCTTGACTTTGTGACGGGGCACAATTATTATTGCTTTGGGTGAAGTGATAATGAACGTCGATATAAAAATGCTGTCGGAGAGGCTTGGCGGCTTTCAGCCAAAACTGTTTATAAAGGACGAGAAATCGACGCTTGTAAAGGCGCCTAAGCTTTACGGCCCAAGAATCGGGGAAATAAATCCAGAGTACATTTATGTAGGAAGGCTTTCCGACCTGCCGGCTTTTCCGGGGGACAGGGCTTGCGTGAACGTTTTGTGCATTGAGGACACCGTTTTTTCCGAAGCCCTCATTCAAAAAAACAACATAAATCTGCTGCTTCTGAACGGGAAAGCGGAGCTGGAGGAAGTGTTCAATACCATTCAGGACATATTCATTTCCAGCCAGGAAATGCTGGGCAACGCGCCCCGCTTTCTCGACTCGCTTGTTCACGGAAGGGGACTGCAGCATATAATCGACATCGGCTATGAGCTTCTCAAGAACCCCATAGTTCTTTTCGACACAAAATCGAACCTTATCGCGCACTCGGCAAACATCGAAACGGACGATCCGCTCAACAGCGAGCTTTTGAAAAACGGGCGTCTTTCAACCGAAACCATAAATTTCATCTGGGCGACGGATCATCAGAAAAGCCTCAACAACAAAAGGTACCCCTACTATTTCAAAAGCGAAAAGCTCAAGTACAACAGGATAGTCGGAAATATATACAAGGACAAGAAAAAGGTAGCCCTGATGGTGGTCTGGGAAAACGAGAGGCCCTTCAACGAAAAGGACCTGGACCTTGTAGCCCAGCTCTGCGAGATCATATCCTCCGAGATGCAGAGGAGCGAGTTTTACAGGAATATGAAGGACGTGCTTTTCGAATCCTTCATGTCCGATCTGCTCGACGGGAAGACGACATATGTCGAACCGGTCATGAAAAGGCTTGGAAGCATGGACTGGAAGCTTAAGCAGAACCTTTATCTTATGGTGATCGACATAAGCATGTTCGACTCGACATATATGGAGATTTCCCGCATCCGCGACACCATAGAGCCTATGATAAAGGACTGCAAGGCTTTCATATACAACAACTTTGTCGTGGCTCTAATCGGACGCGACGATAAAAGTCTTTGTCCGAAAGCCGAAATGAACGATCTCATAAGATTTTTAAGGGACAACAGCATGGTCGCGGGAGTAAGCAATTCCTTCAAAAATCTTGCCGACATAAGGATTTTCTTTGATCAGGCGCTCAAGGCGATGGAGATTGGCGGCCGCGTAGCGGACGAGGTAATCTTCCCCTACGAGGAGTTTCAGATCTTCAGGCTGCTCGAACTCTGCTCGGCGCAGGAGAATCTGACTCATTTCTGCCATCCCGCGGTCTTTGAGCTTCTTGAATACGACAGGGAAAACAACTCCGATTACGCCAAAACAGTCTACTCTTACATTGCAAGCGGCCTTGACTCCTCGCAAACGGCAGGCGCCATGCATACCCACCGCAATACCGTGCTCTACCGTATCGCCAAGACGAAGGAGCAGTTCAATCTGGACTTCAAAAACGGGGAGCTGATTTTCCACCTGATGCTTTCCTTCAAAATTCTGGGCTTCCTAGACAGGCTGGATTTTGAATTGTGAGCAGCACGGGAATTGACATTCGAAACCCGGCGAGCTATAATGAAAAAAATAGGATACTGTTGCAATGGGGAGCCGTTTTGGCGGCTGAGAGGGATTTTGATAGTCCGACCCACGACCTGATTTGGATAATGCCAACGTAGGGATTGCATTTTCGTATTATTCGGGATGTGCCTTATGTCATATCCCGTTTTATTTTTTTGAAGGAGTGTTTTTTATGCAGACAACAAAAAAGCTGGCGTTTTCAGGACTGCTGTCGGCGCTCGGGGTCGCGGCTTCCGCATTCTATATACCGATAGGCGCGGCTAAGTGCTTTCCCGTACAGGCTATGATAAACGTGCTTTCGGGAGTCATACTGGGTCCCTTTTACGCGGCTGGCATAGCGTTTACGATTTCGACGCTTCGGATATTTACGGGAACGGGCAGCCTGCTTGCATACCCCGGGAGCATGATAGGGGCTTTTCTCTGCGGAATCCTTTACAGCCGCTTCAGAAAGCTGCCGTTCGCGTATTTCGGCGAGCTGTTCGGAACCGGGATACTCGGCGCCTTGGCGGCCTATCCGATAGTAACCAGGCTTCTTTCCAAAAACGCGGCTCTTTTTACATACGTCATTCCGTTCACGCTGAGCTCCTTCGCTGGCTCGACCATCGCGCTTATCTTCGTAGGCATCCTGATGAGGACGAAGCTTTTCAGACCAAAGTAAAATAACGAAAAAAACGGGGCCCGTCTGCGCTTTCCGAAAGGCGCGGTGCGGGCCCTGAGCTTTTGGAGGAAGCAAGCTTTTTTGAAGAAATCGTTCTCTTCGTTGCCTGCCGCGGCTTTTTGTGGTAGATTATAATCAGAAAATATAATTTATGGCTGAAATGTATAATTTAGGAGGCGTTGAGATGATTTATTCGGTTCCGAATCCCCCTTCACCCTGCAAAATACTGGAGTTTGATCCCGAAAAATGCACAGGCTGCAATATATGCGTGGAGACATGCCCTCTTGACGTGATGCTGCCCAATCCCGAAAAAGGAAGGGAGCCGCTCGTGCTCTACACAGAGGAATGCTGGGCCTGCGGAGGCTGCGCAGAGGAGTGCCCGAACGATGCGCTGACGCTCATAGCGCCGACGAAACAGCGCATTTCGGCAATCTGGATACGAAAAAGCACCGGCGAGGAGTTCCGCGTGGGAATGGCGAAAGTTCCGGAACCAAACACGCGGCCGCCGCTCGGAAACAGAAGATAGGGACGGGGGGATTATAAAATGCTTTGGTATGATTATATAAAAAAGACGGGAAAGGTGCCGGAATGGCCTTATAAGGTCGAGTACGGCAAGGAGAAGGTAGTTGAGTCCGACGTTCTGGTGATCGGCGGAGGAGTGGCGGGCTGCAGGGCGGCGATAGAGGCCGCAAGGCGCGGCGCTTCGGTCGCGGTAGCCGAAAGGGGAAGCGTCAAAAGAGGCGGGCAGGGGGGAGCCGGAGTCGACCACTGGCACGGAGCCGTCACCAACCCCTGTTCGAAGGTCACTCCCGAAATGTATACTCAGGCCTTTATCGAAAGCTCCAAGGGCTATACGAACCCTTCTGCGCGGTACATAATCGCAAAGGAGGGCTGGGACACGCTCAGGGAATGCGAGGATATGGGCGTGCAGATACGCGACGAGGACGATATTTTCAAGGGAGCGCCGTTCCGCGACGAGGAAACCAAGCTGCTCTTCGCCTACGACTACGAGAGCCGCAACTGCATAAGGATTTTCGGACACAATATAAAGCCCGTACTGCACAAAACGATGCTGGAGCTTGGAGTGAGCATATATAACCGGGTCTGCATAACCAGTCTGCTGACCGAGGGCGGAAAGCGCGGCGCACGGGTTATCGGCGCGACGGGAGTGAACACACGCACAGGCGAGTTCTGCGTTTTCAAGGCGAAGGCGGTGGTGATTTCAACGGGGCGCGTAGGAAGGCTGTTTAACTTCAGTCCGGAGGTCAATCAGTTTTCATCGATGCTGGACATGAACCTGTCGGGACAGGGCTTTTCGATCGGCTGGCGCGCCGGCGCGGAATTCCTCATGATGGAGTCCGTGGGAGTCCGCGGCGCCAGCGAGAACAACTATGTCCCGTACAGCACAGGCAACTGCTCCAACACATATTTCGGAACCCCCATAGTGGACAGCGAGGGCAGGGAAGTGCCCTACCTTAAAACCGACGGGAGCAGAGTGGGAGAGTACGGAGAGATATTTGAGCCCGAAAAGCCCGAGGAGGGCGGCTTTTACATAGGCGTCGGCGTAGGCCTGCACCAGCCGATAGCAAAAAAGTACAGGCTGCCTGACATCGATCCGGATATACCGAACAAGATAGCCAGGGGAGAATACAAGCTGCCACTTTACGCGGACTTCACGAAGATGCCCGAGCTTGAGCGAAGGGCGCTCTTCGGGCTAATGATAGGGAACGAGGGCAAAACCCGAGTGCCGATTTACAGGAACTATACACGCTGGGGTTTTGATCCCGACAAGGATATGCTGCTGTGCCCGCCGGGGGAACCTATGAACTTCAGAGGCTCCTGCTGGTGGTCGGGCGGAGGAAAGGGAGTTCTGAACAGCATGAGCATACTCGGCAGCGGCTATCTTACCGATTGGCGGCTCCAAACGACCGTAGAGGGCCTTTTCGTAGCCGGCGGACAGCCGGTAAACGGCTCGGGCTGTCACGGGGAGGCCCAGACCACGGGACGCTACGCGGGACGCCAGGCTGCGAAATACTCGAGGACCGCTCACCACGCCGAACCGGATCCAAGTCAGCTTGAAGCGGAGAAGGAGCGCTGCTACGCGCCCGTGCGCGCCGAGGGCGGAATAGGCTGGAAGGAGCTGAATTCGGCCATTGTCCGAATAATGGAGGATTACTGCTCCCAGCACAGGAGCGAAAACGTCCTGAAGCTCGGGATAAAAAGGATGCGCGAGCTGATGGCGAACGAGGGCAGCAGGGCATACGCCTCGAATCCGCACGAGCTGGGGCGGCTTATAGAATGCTTCGGTCTTGCCGACGTGGGCGAAATGATAATGGAAGCCTCCCTGGCGCGCAGGGGAAGCAATTCGGCGCTCTCGTTCTATCGAACCGATTACCCGAATCTTGACGAGCCGGAGTGGGACTGCTTCATTTCGATAAAGCTTGGTGAAAATGAGGCGGAAACCAGCAAGCTGCCGCTTGACTACTATGTCAGGGAGCCATACGCGCCTACGCTTCAGGAAAACTACAGCCTGTACGGCGCTTTTGATGCGTGAAAATAATTGCGGCGGCGCTATGCGCCGCCGCAGTCAGTTTACATCAGTGCCAGGAGAGGGTAAGCGGGTGACGGTTCCCGGTAGCGCGGTCCATCACGTTCATAAGCTGCTCGCCTGCAAAATAACGCCTTAAGTTTTCCGCCGATATGCGCACGATGCGGTCGAGGTTTTCCGGGAGATAGAAGCCGCCCGCCACATGAGGCGTGATTACAGCTGAAGGCTCGTCCCAGAGCGGATGGTCCGGGGGCAGCGGCTCGGGGTCGGTGACGTCAAGGCCGGCTCCGAAGATATGCCCTGACCTGAGCGCCCTTAAAAGAGCGTCGGTATCGACGGAAGCTCCGCGTCCGCCGTTTATAAGGACGGAGCCGGGCTTCATAAGGCTCAGGCGCCTTTCGTCCATCATATGGCGGGTTCCCTGGTTGTCCGGCAGGCAGAGCGCGACTATGTCGGCCTTGGGAAGCAGATTGTCGAGCTCCTCGCCGGTATATACCTCCTCGACGCAGAAGGGCTTAGGCGCTATTGTGCGGCGGACGCCTACAACATGGGCGCCGAGACTGCTGCAGAGCTTGGCGTAACCTATTCCGAGATCGCCGAGGCCGATAACGAGCACATTTGAATTCCATATCGACGTTATGGCGCCCTGGCTTTTCCACAGGTGGGAGCGCTGCGCGTCCCGGTAGGTATGAAGACGCTTTATTATCATAAGGGTCATTGCAAGCATATGCTCGGGCACCGCGAGCCCGTATGCCCCGGTAGCGCTGGTAATGATGGCCTCCGGCCTTATGACGCCCTCCTTGAGGTAGGCGTCAGGACCCGAGGTGTGAGACTGGTACCACTCGAGCTTTGTCGCGTGCCGGCACAGCTCTGCCGGGGCCCAGCCTATCAGTATGGTCGCCTTCGAAAGGTCCTCGGGCGTTACCGTCTGGCTGGTGCGGTAAGAAAACGAGGCTTTCGGGGCTGCCGCTTCAAGTATTTCGCGCTGGTATTCCTCAAGGGGCAAAACGACCAGAATATTGGCTTCAGATTCCATATGCGATCCCTCTCAATGTTTTTTTATCCTATTGTAACATGCCCGAAAATTAATTTCATTAATTAAATACCTAATCCGGTAATTAATTACGGAAAAATCATCTGCGGCGGCCTTAACCGGCCGCCGCAGATGATTCGAAGAATTAAAATTTAGTGGGTACGTACATATCCTGGGCTCTCATGCCCTCGTGCAGTTTTCCTATGTTCACGTTTCTGGTGTTAACGCCGTCCTCTATCGCCACCGCGGCGGCTATGCCCGCAGCCTGGCCGAGGATGATGCAGTGCGGAATTACATTTGCCGAGTCGTTCGCCCTCGCGGTCGAAGAATAGGCCCGCCCTGAAATCAGGAGGTTTTCCACCTGGAGGGGAACCATGACGCGGTATGGGAAGTAGACGTTTACGTCGGTGCGGGTGGTGTAATGCGAGGAAACCATTACGACGTCTTTGTGCAGGATGGGTATATCATATTCGGCCTCGGTAATAGTGTATTCGCAGAATATCCTGCGGCCCCCGCGCGTACCTGTCTGGGGAGCGAGGTCAAGCAGATATGCGTTCTCCATGCCGGGGAACTGGCGCACCAGCTCAAGGTACTGGGTCATGTGCAAACGCATGTCGCGATCATGGTCGGTAAGGTCCTTAATCTTCAGGCAGGAGCCGTCGGCAAGCGAGTTTATCCACGCCTGGTCGTTGCGGGCGCAGGCGTTGGGGCCGTACGCGCTTGCAAACTTGTGGAACTTGGCGTTGTTTTCGGCGACTTCCTTTGGGGAAAGGTTAGCCTTGTATTCTGCGTATTTCCTGAAGTCCACGCCGCCGAGGCGGAAGCAGCTGGCGAGGTGGGAGCTGCGAATCCTTGAATCCCATGTGTCGTCGTAGCCGCAGCCTGCGAAAGCGCCGATGTCGCCGTCGCCGGTGCAGTCGATCACCACCTTGGCAAGGAGCGCCTTGCGCCCTTCCTTGCTTTCAAAGATGACGCCTTTTATTGTCTTGTCCTCCACAATGGCGCCGACGGCCCAGCACTGCATATAGCAGGTGATCCTGCCGCCCTCGCCCTCTATCATCTCGTCAAGGACAACCTTCAGCATGTCGGGATCGACGTCGGTGCTGTTTGAAAGCTGAGAGCCGAACATAAATCCGAAGTACGATTTCCACTTGTGTCCGATCGCGGGGTCCGTGCTTCCTATTTCATTCTCCGGGGCCTGAAGCAGGCACTGGTCATGCACCTTCAGCCTGTCTATCCACTCCTTCTCGATTCCCCAGATTCTCCACGGGTCGGGATCGTAGCCGAGGGCGGGGAGGTATACGACCTGACCTCCGGTGGGCATTCCTCCGAGATGGTTGAAGCGTTCCATAAGCCCCACTCTCTTGACTCCGGCGCGGGACGCCGCCATGGCGGCCGAATGTCCGGCGGGGCCGGAGCCGACGACAAGCACGTCGACCTCGTCATATACGGGAATGGTCCTTGCGGGTTCTGTAATCGTTTTGACTTTTCTTGCTCCGGGTGGCATAAAATATATCTCCTTTCAATTTTTTAACATTTTGACGTACGCTATTCGGGAAGGTATACGTTCTGTTCCCTGAGAACCTTCTGAAGCTTTTTTACATCGACTTTTCTCACGCTGTTGCCGTCCTGAAGCGAGATTGCGGCTGCCACTCCGGCCGCCTGCCCCAGACAGGCGCAGTGGGGCACAAGGTTCGCCGCGTCGTTTGCGACCATATCCGAGGAGAAGGCCCGGCCTGTTACGAGCAGGTTTTCGGCGTCTAGCGGCACCATGACGCGATATGGTATTTCCATCGGATGATCGCAGGTTTCGTACAAGAACGGTGCTACTGTGAATATGGTGTCCTCGTGCTTCAGCTCGCTTGAGATGTCCTTTTTATCAAGCGTGTACTCGCCCTTTATCCTCCGGCTGCCCCTCGTGCCCGTCTGAGGAGCGAAATCAAGCAGATAGGCGTTTTCCATGCCCGGCAACCGCTTTATGTAGTCGATAAACTTTAAGGCGCTGAGGCGCACGCTGCGGTCGTTGTCCGTCAGGTCCTTTACCTTCATGCAGGACCTGATCTGGGTGGTGTTAACCCAGCACTGATCGTTACGGTTTGTGGCGTTGAGACTGATGCCATATCCCACAAGGTCGCGCATCTCGTTTCTGTACTTTTTGTTCCAAAGCTCCATGTTTGCCGACTTCCAGTCCGCAAACTTCCTGAAATCGACCCCGGCGAGCCGGTAGCAGCAAGCAAGATTTGATATCCGGAGCGAGGGATCCGTGGAGTCGTCATAGGAGCAGCCTGCGAAAGCCGCTATATCGCCGTCTCCCGTTGCGTCGATGACGACCTTCGCGGTTATCGCCTTCCTGCCCTCCTTGCTTTCTATGATGATTCCCCTGACGTTCCTGCCGTCCATGATGGCTCCGGAGGCCCAGCACTGCATGTAAGGAACTATGCGCCCGTTTTCCTCCTCGATCATCTCGTCCAGCACTACCTTCAGCATTTCGGGATCGAGATAAGCGCTCAGGTTGATGCAGCCGCCCTGGGTAAAGCCGAAATATGAGCTCCAGTGCTTCAGCAGCTCGGGATCGGTGCTTCCGATATCCTTCGCATCGGGCGATACGCAGCCGTTTTCAAATTTGCGCATGCGGTCTATCCACTCCTGCTGGAGTCCGGCGATGACCTGCTTGTTCTTGTAGGAAAGGTGGGGGATCAGCATGACGAAGCCGCCGGTTACCATGCCGCCGAGATGATTGAAGCGCTCGACAAGTATCACTTTTTTCGCTCCGGCGCGAGAAGCCGCGACGGCCGCGCTGTGTCCCGCGGGGCCGGAGCCTACGACGAGTATGTCGGCCTCGTCGAATACAGGGAGGATCCGTTCCGGTTCCGAGATGGTTTTGGCCATAAATACTTTCTCCCTTGGTAAATATTTAATATTACAGACTGTCAAAAAAGCCCAAAGGGCTTTTTTGACAAGGGGGCTTAATGACGGCCGCTCTGCCGCGCCTGTCATGAGAGGTGTCATTTCCGACGTACACGCCGCCGGAAATGACAGATTTGACTTTGTTTCCGCCATTCGTGGCGGAAATTCTGCGAAGCTTTTTGCTGTAAACAAGTTTTTCGACAAGCTGTATTTAATATTATTCATGCTTATTCTATCACAATGCGTTAAAATATTAAAGTGTAATTTCTTGTTTTGTAATATATGATAAAAAATATTAATGTTTTGATAAAAAATACTCAAATCTTTTAGAAAAAAAGAAAGGGTGGTTTATTATTCGCACATTTAGTGTTATATTTTTCTAAAAAAACAACGAGGTTTATTTTATGAAAATGGTTATATTGGACAGCTTTATCGTAAATCCAGGCGATCTCAGCTGGGATTATCTGAGAAAGTACGGGGAGCTCGCCGTCTTTGAGAGATCTGGACAGGCGGAGGTCGCGGAAAGATGCAAAGACGCGGAGGCCATATTTACCAGCCGCACCAAGGTGTTGGGAGAGACGCTTCGCCTCTGTCCGAAAGTAAGATTTGTGCATGCGCTGGGAACGGGCTATGAAATGGTTGACCTGAATTACTGCCGCGAAAACGGCATAGTAGTTTGCAACAATCCGGGGTATTCATCCGAGTCCGTCGCTCAGATGGTGTTCAGCTTCCTCCTTGAGCTGACAACCGACATGGAGGCCTTCCGGGGAGCTGCCAGGAGCGGGCTCTGGACCGGAATGGAGGAGTACAGATACCATGAATTCAGGCATGTGGAGCTGTCAGAGCTTACAATAGGGCTCGTCGGCTGCGGAGACATAGGAAAACGGGTAGCTCAGATAGCGATGAGCTTCGGAATGAAGGTGCTGGCCACCACGAGCTCCAGAACTCAGGGGAGCGAAGGCGGGATAACATATATGCCGCTTTATGAAATGCTGTCTTTAAGCGACGTGGTGTCGCTGCACTGCCCGCTGACGGAAAAAACAAGGGGAATGGCGGACGAGAGCTTTTTTGCGAAAATGAAGGACGGCGCCATTTTTATAAATACCGCGCGCGGGGGAATAGTGAACGAGAAGGCGCTCTGCGAGGCTCTGAAGAGCGGGAAGCTTTCCGGCGCGGGACTCGACGTTACCTCGCCGGAGCCCCCGGATAAGAACAATCCACTTTTTACGCTCGATAACTGCATAATCACGCCGCATATCAGCTGGGCGACCAGGGCGGCAAGGCAAAGGCTCCAGAAAATGCTTGAGAACAACATAGCCGCATTTATTTCGGGCAGGGAGATAAAAAGCCGCATAGTTTAGGCGGCAATACACGGAAATTGTTGGCGGTTTTTGCAAATAACCGGGCTCTGCGGGGAATTTTTTTAAAATTTCCCGCAGAGTTTCTTCTTTTCCATCCCCTTTTCTTCGGTAAAAACCCTTATTTTTATTCAAGTATACAAAAATCTTGATTGCATATCGTATATTTTTGTCAATAACAGAGCCAGCGAAATGGCAAATAATTACAATTATAGTGACAAAAAAACACATTATTAAGCATAAATGGATTAAAAATAATGGGGTTTGCGCCCTCGGAAACAAAAAAGTCATAAAAAATTCATATTCTGAGAAGAAGCGATACTTTTTTTCGCTTGATTTTTTTGAAAACATATAGTATTATTGCCCTGCGATTGCAAAAATTATAGGAAGGAGAGCATATGAAAAAAAGACTTTTTGCCTTTTTGCTTGTGTGTGTGATTTGCGTCGCAGATCTGGTCCCCGCAAGAGCTGCGGGCGCCCAGAATTTAACTATATATATAAACGGTATTTTATTTGATACAGACTCTGAAATCATAAATTCAGCAGCTTATGTTCCGGTGCGCCAGTTTGTAAAGACTTTAGCCGGCACCGATGTGACCTGGGACGACAGCACAAAGACTGTGAACGCCTCCGCTCCCGGAATCGCTATGTCGGTCGCGGTAGGCTCGCAGTACCTTACGGTAAACGGGCGCTACTTCTATCTGCCGGACGGATGCCGGAATATCGGAGGAAAAGCGATGCTGCCCATCAGGGAGCTGGCCAAGGCTTTCGGAGCGGTGGTCGAATGGAACCCTGAAAAGCGTACGGTGTATGTTTACAAGGGCAGCGGCGCTGTTGAGCCCGGCGAGAGCTTTTATCGCTCCGATGAGGTATACTGGCTTTCGAGAGTGATCTCCAGCGAAAGCGGCGGCGAGCCGCTAAGCGGGCAGATAGCGGTAGGAAATGTCGTGCTGAACAGGGTGAAAAGCGGCAAGTATCCGAATACCATTTATGATGTGATTTTCCAGCCTTATCAGTTTTCTCCCGTTATCTCGGGGACGATTTACAAAGCGCCCTGCGAGACCTCGGTAATAGCTGCCAAAATTTGTCTTGAGGGCTATAACGTGGCGGGAAACAGCCTGTATTTCTGCAACCCCAACATAGCGGACGAAAACAGGTGGTTTGCAAGCACCCTTACCCTTATGACCGTAATCGGAAACCACGCGTTCTACGCATGACATTAACAACACACACACCAAAAAGAGATGGGGCCTTCCCATCTCTTAATTTTATCGTGCGGTCCGGTTCGGCGAAGCCACTATGCTTGACTTTTAAGCTCCTTTTTGTTATCATAACAAAAAGGGGGCTTAAAGATGGGACACACACACGGCGGAGAATTTCCCGAGCACGAGCATACTCACGACGGCGGAGTTCCGCACAGGCATGTCCACACCCCGGAGGAAAACAAGGCCGTTCTCAACCGCCTTTCCCGCGCGATAGGACATCTTGAGTCTATAAGAAAAATGGTCGAGGACGGAAGGGACTGCAGCGAGGTTCTTATACAGCTTTCAGCAGTCAAATCGGCGCTTAACAATACGGGAAAGGTGATACTCAAAAACCATCTGGAGCACTGCCTTGTAGAGGCCGTTCAGACGAATCAGTGGGAAATGATTGACGAGCTGACGGAAGCTATTGACAGGTTTATAAAATAAAGCCGCTGTTCAGAAGGGTTATCACCCACAGGTACAATTACTGAACCAAGGGGGTAACCGGTACGGGGCAACAAGAAAATCAGACATCTATTCACAAATATGTGGGTAGATGTCTGGTTTTTATATATGGCATTTATAAGGCATGGGGTCACTTTCTGTGTCTTAAGCTTTTTTAATTTCCCGTACTGACATAATGCCGCACACCTATGCGCCAGACAATCAGACATGGGATTATAAACACAACACCCACAAGCGGAATAAGAGCATAAAGCGGATTATCGGCACGCCCTGTAATATAAAGAAGCGGCAGATAGTTAAAGCACCCGAATGGAATGATAAACGTGAAAAAACGTCGTAGCCATTTGCTGTAAATCGTCAGCGGATACGATGATAATTCACGTCCTCCGTCCGTGAAGATGTTGATAAATTCCAAGCCATCTGTCGTCCAGAAGCAAACTGTTGCGCCTAAGATAAATATACCGCTGAAAATGAACACACCGCAGAATATCATCAGCCCGACGGTTATGATTTTCAGCGCGCTCCACGTTACCGCAGCATAGCTAATAGCGATGGCAAGAATTACCCCCGCCCATATGAGTTTTGCCAGTCGAGTGACTTCAAAATTTGAGCCAAGGACTTGCAGAATAGTGCTACGAGGACGGAGCAGTACGCGGTCAAATGTTCCTTGACGAATATATCCTTGAAAAACATCAAATCCACGCGCAAAACACTCCGTCAGAGACCATGCGGAAATCGTGATGGCGTAGCACAGCGCCACTTCGCCGAAGTTCCAATCATCCAGCTTACCGAAACGTGCGAATAATAGCGCAATTCCCGCAAACATGAATCCAACATTAGCAATCTGCCCGATTATATTCAGCAGGAGATTGAGCCGATATTGAAACATCGTTTTAACAACCATTCGGATATATTTGAAATACAGCATGGTTAACCCCCTTGTATCACTATTCGTCGCATCACTTTATTAAACGCAAATTTGCCGAGGAGGCACAGCCCAATAATCCATGCAATCTGTATACCAATTTGAAAAACAGCGTCCGAGCCGCTTATGTTACCGCTATACAGTCTAAACGGCAAATCGGATATGTAGCGATATGGAAAAAAATTCAGCACACGCTGAAGCCAATCCGGCATCAATGGTATTGGGATTATCTGACCTGCAAGGAATTCAGCGGCGACACCGATAACGAGCCTAGAACCGTATGACGACATCGTAACAAATGTCAGTATATAGATAAACATGGAAATCGTTGTGACAAGAAGTAAAGACAGACTCATTGAAAGCAAAAAAGCACCAAATGACACCATGCTCGCGGGGAGCGTCATACGAAACGGTTCAGGAAGTAAGAATGAAACAATCAATATCGGCAAAAAGCGGAGCGCGACGCTTGACCGAAACCCGGTTTTGTAGACAAATTAAACGTCCAGTAGCTCATGATTTCATAGTATTGCTCGGAATAGCTTGCGATTGCGTGGTCCGAGCCGTTTTACCCTGCGGCGGTTAGCCGCAAATGGCGGCTTAACAGCT
>JAJUGN010000009.1 GCA_029265975.1 Clostridiales bacterium | reverse complement strand
GTCGAAAAAGCCCTTTGGGCTTTTTCGACAGTCTGAATCGGCGCAGGCTCTGGCCTGCGCCGATTTTGCTTTATTTATTTCCGGCTGTATTGAGATTCTCTTTTATTTCTTCCATGCTTTTTACAGGCTTCAGGCATGCCCTGTTTTTGCATAGATAATATACGCTTCCGTTATCGGGTATCGGATATTCGCCAGTATAAGAGGCAATCTGCGTTAGGCTCTCTCGGTTTGAGGGAGTCTTCAATATGATGTTCAGTCTGTTCTGCCTTTCTTCCTGCAAATACTTTTTCAGCTCATCTGGCGCCTTGTTTTCACTTGTGCAGCAAATAAGTTCAGCCGAGGGGTAAGCAGACTCCAGAAGCGCAATCATCGAAAAGCCGTATGCCGAAGGATATGCGCAGACAGCAGACGCAATAAAATTAAGCTGCTTTTCCGCAATTTCCCCGAGCTCGATATCTCCGGTCAGATCGGCTAGTCGGGCAAGACAGAGCGCTGCCACTGAATTGCCGGATGGCATCGCTCCGTCGTAAACCTCCTTTGGGCGAGCTATCAGTTTCTCCGCTTCAGAACCGTAAAAATAAAAGCCGCCCTCTTCCCTGTCAAAAAAACTATTTATCATTTGCCGCGCGAAAAGAATTGCTTCCTTCAGATAATAAGCCTCAAATACGCTCCCATAGAGCTCCAGCAGGGCGAAAATATAGAAGGCATAATCGTCAAGATGCCCCGCAATCGCGGCTTCACCTTCTTTCCAGCGCACAAGGAGCCTTCCGTTTGAGTCCACAAGATTCTTAGCTATGAATTTCTGCGCTTTTTCCGCAGCTTCCAAATATTTTGGCTCATCCAGCGCAAATCCGGCTTTTGCAAACGCCGCTATCATAAGGGAGTTCCACGAAGTCAGAATTTTATCATCTTTATGAAGCCTGGTTCTTTCAGAACGGTACTTATATAACTCAACGCACAAGCTTCTCATTTTTTCGTTTTTTTCTTCAAAATCAGGATTATAAATGAGGTTTGGTATGCTTTTTTTCTCGAAATTCCCTTTTTCGGTTATGCCGTAATATCGGCAGAATTTCTCACCGTCCAACTTGCCTAATACGCCTTTTACTTCTTCCGGAGTAAACACATAATATTTGCCTTCCACTCCGTCGCTGTCCGCGTCCTGACCGCAGAAGAAAGCCCCATGGTCGTTTGCAAGCTCACGCATAACGTAATCGAAGGTTAACACAGCCGCGTTTTTATACAGCTCACGCCGTGTGCAGACGTATGCTTCCGTATAGATATAGGAAAGAAGCGCATTGTCATAAAGCATCTTCTCAAAATGTGGGACAAGCCACTTTTCATCAGTCGAGTATCTTGAAAAACCGCCGCCGATATGATCGAATATGCCGCCCCTGTACATTTGCACAAGAGTTTTTTCAGCCATTTCCAGCGGTTTTGGAAGCCTTTCTGCTTCAGAATAGCGCATCAGGAAAAGCAGATTGTGCGGAGCCGGGAACTTTGGCGCGGCCCCGAAGCCGCCCCATTCCGGATCATAATTCTTTTCAAATTGCATTGCGGCTTTATTCAATATTTCTCTCAGCAGAGGAGCTTTGGCCCCCGCGGAAGTATTCTGCTCCCGTATAATTGAAACTATCTCTTCGCCTGCGGATTCCAGTCTTAACCTGTTTGTTTTCCATAGCCTTTTCACTTCTTCGAGAAGCTCCAGAAGTCCCATTCTGCCAAACGAAGCTTTTTTCGGCAGATATGTGCCCGCGAAAAACGGCTTTTGTTCCGCAGTCATTATGACCGTTAGCGGCCATCCGCCTGAGCCCGTCATAGCTTGGCAAACGGACATATAAACCGTGTCGATGTCCGGCCTCTCTTCCCTGTCGACCTTTATCGATACGAAGTCACGGTTCAGAGGCTCCGCAACCTCCCTGTCCTCGAACGATTCATGCGTCATTACGTGGCACCAGTGGCAGGTGGAATAGCCGATCGACAGGAAAATCGGCTTGTCCTCGGCCTTCGCTTTTTCAAAGGCTGCCGCTCCCCAGGGATACCACTCAACCGGGTTATACGCGTGCTGGAGAAGATAAGGTGATTTTTCTCCTATAAGCTTATTTGCCTGTACCGTATTATTCATCAGACCACTCCCAACTTATTTTAATACCGACGCCGCGCAACCTTTTGGCGTTCGGCAGAAGAATCGCCATTGAGCGTATGTTTCTGAAATTAAGCGATCACACTTTAGCATTCCCTATTGAAACTGCCGTAATCACAGATAAAAATACAATTGAAAATACAAAAAAATATAAAATACATTTTTTAGAATTATATCTAAATTGTGTATATTCTACAAATTATCTTATAATTCTACATAAATAGACGCGCAAAATTGTGTAGTAATACAAAAAATAACAGTATTGATTCAATATTATTCACATTTTGACCAAAATTCCATATAAAAATGAATAAGCTAATAAGCTATTTAATATTTCATGAGAAATGACGCAAAAACTTATCGAAATAAAGTAAATTTTGACGAAGAAAGAAGAATGAGCAATGAAGTGGTTTAATAATTTAAAAATTTCCGCAAAAATTGTAATTATCTCTATGATTTTCCTGATCATCACTGCCGCGACAATATCCGTGGTATCGCTGATTGAATTTGAAAAATACAGCTCAGCATGTACAACGCAGCTACCGCAAGCGCACTTAATTACTTGAACAGAAAAGTTGACGATTTTAAGGCAGGCACACTTCAAACGGCAAACATCATCGTTTCGGATACGGAAGCAATGAATAATCTTTCAAGGAACGATTACTCAGGACTGCAGAAAAAGCTTCAGCAATATGTTGATACAACAAAATGCGACGCTGTTTCCATTTCCGATACAAAGGGAAATATAATTGCATCAAGCGGCAAAGATCTGGTTGGCAAAAGCATCGCCGGCAAAATCAGCTTTCAAAAAGCTGTTTCCGGAAATTCCGCAGCCTTTGTGGAGGAGGACAGCGACGCAAAGCTTATCGTAATGGGCTCCGTACCTGTAACTGATTTCAGCAAAAACGTTTTTGCCGTTGTGTCTGTAACAATAAAGCTTAATGACACACGTTTTATTGATAATCTCAAGGCGGATACCGGCACTGAACTTACGATTTTTGCCGGCGACGAAAGGATTAACACTTCAATCGTTCAGGACGGAAAGCGTCTCATAGGAACAAAGGTAAGCGAGACCGTAGCAAAAAAGATTTTGACGGAAAAGCAAACCTATATAGGAGTAGCCGACATACTCGGCAAAAAATATATCAGCCTTTATAAGCCGATTTTTGACGGCAATTCAAAGGTGATCGGCATAATTTTCTCAGGAGTATCCAATCAGGAAAAAAACGATTCAGTAAGATCCATCATAATTAATATGCTTATTTCCATGGCGGTCATAATTATTGTCAGCATGGCGTCGCTCATTTTCATCATCAGAAAAACTATCAAAAAACCGATAAACAAGTTGATTGCAGTTGCCCGTCAGTTTGCCGACGGCAAGCTCGACGCCGACATCAGGGTCCCCTCAAAGGATGAGATAGGCGCGCTTTACGGCACTTTCATTGAAATGTCTGATAAGCTTAATCATGTGCTCTCAAGTATAAATGCGGCTACCGATCAGGTGGCAATGGGCTCAAAGCAAATAGCCGGCACAAGCATGAACCTTTCGCAGGGCGCGACGGAACAGGCTAGCGCCATCGAACAGCTGACCGCGTCGATAGAGCAGATCACGGCACAGGCGAACGCAAACGCCGAAAGCGCAGACCAGGCAAACAGGCTTTCCGAAACGGCAAAAATAAAATCTGTCGAAGGCAGCGAGCAGATGGAGTCAATGATCAGGGCAATGGACGAAATAAACGCTTCCTCAAACAACATTTCAAAAATCATAAAAGTCATCGACGATATAGCTTTTCAGACGAACATCCTCTCTTTGAACGCCGCGGTGGAGGCCGCCAGAGCCGGTCAGTACGGTAAGGGCTTTGCGGTTGTGGCCGAGGAAGTCAAAAACCTGGCCGAAAGCTGCGCGAACGCCGCAAAGAATACGTCAGATATGATCGAGGCATCCATAGCAAACGTGAGATCCGGTACGGCGGTTGCCCGGAGGACGGACGCCTCCCTAAAGGAAATACTTTCGGCAGCTTCCAGCCTGGCTGATATTATAAACAGCATAAAAGTAGCTTCTGACGAACAGCTGATAGGTCTTAGGCAGGTAAACGAAGGCATCTCACAGGTATCGCAGGTGGTCCAGACAAATTCGGCAACCGCCGAGGAAAGCGCCGCGGCCAGCGAGGAGCTTCAGAGTCAGGCCGAGCTGCTAAAAACCCAAGTCGCATCCTTCAGACTAAAGGAAATATTCTGACAGATTGTACTTAAGCTTATCACAAGTCAATCAAACCGGCAGGCAAGGGCGCGGGCCCTTGCCTGTCGGTTTTCTGAACTATAATTATTGGTGTTTTTGTGAGGCAGATACCTAAAATATTTACCATTGCAAAAATAAATATAAACTGTAAACTTAAATAGGCGTAATGTGCACAATTAACCGCGATTTAATATGTATATAATTTCAATTTATCAATTATATGCCATACTTGATACAAGAATTTTATAAAGGAAAGCGTTATGAACGTATTCAACCACATTATTATCTCCATGAAAATCAAGCGTTCCGTAGAAGACAACTTCCCCGTTAAGCTGAAGACCTTAAAATACCTGTACGGCAGCATAAAACCCGACATCTCCAGAAAATTCAGCGATATACCCCATTACAAGGCAGATTCCGAGGAATTTGTCAAGGAAGAGCTGGAAAAAATACTTCAGACCGATTATTCGGATCTTCTTGAAAGCAAGGGCGATTTTTCCGAAAGGCTCGGTGTCCTGACCCACTACCTCTCCGATTTCTTCTGCCACGCACATTCGGAAAGGTTTGACGGCGGGAGGCTCAGCCACGGAATATATGAAATGAAGCTCATGTTCTACTGCGGCGTCAAGCTGCGCAAGGTTTCCCGTCTGCACAGGCAGAATACATATTCCTCCGGCGTTTTTTGCTCAGATATCTGCGGCTTTATTGACAGACTGCATGTGGTGTATTCTGATTCGGAAAGAATACCGTCGCTTATCGACGATATATCATTCGCGCACGAGGCCTGTTTTGCCATGTATTTTACGGTTCTGGCCTCCTGCCTTGCAGAGGAGAGCGGCTGCAAGCTTGAACTTGCCGAGGCCTGTTAGTATTATCTTTTTGCATAACGTCAATAATGATGTATGCAGCAGTGAGTGATTATGGACATCTTCGTATACAAAAGTATCGAACAGTACATGCTTTCATGTATGGGCGACAGCGCACATGACAAAGATCATGTATACAGAGTACTCTATTCTGCGCTTGAAATCGCAGAATACGAAAGCAACGTGAACATCGATGTTCTTATAGCCGCCTGCCTGCTTCACGATATAGGAAGACGGGCTCAATTCGCTGATCCTCTTATTTGCCACGCCGCAAAAGGGGGCGAAATGGCTTACGAATACCTTCTCGGAATCGGCTGGAGCGCTTTGGATTCGGAGCATGTTAGAAACTGTATTTTGACTCACCGCTTCAGGGGCGGCGAAGCCCCTCGAAGCATCGAGGCCAAAATACTCTTTGATTCCGATAAGCTTGACGTGACCGGCGCCGTAGGCGTTGCAAGAACACTTATGTATAACGGTCAGGCTTCGGAGCCTCTTTATTCCCTAGACGCCTCGGGAAACCTTCTCGACGGTTCCGACGACATGGAACCATCTTTTTTTCAGGAATATAAATTTAAGCTCGAGAAGCTCTACGAGCTATTTTATACAAAGAGAGCCCGTGAAATCGCATGGCAGAGGAAGTCTGCCGCCGAGTCCTTTTACTTCAGCGTGCTTTCCGAAGTGAAATCCTGCTATGAAAACGGGAAAAACACGCTTTCAAGGCATTTGTATTGACATATGTTTAAGTCGAAAAACATTTATGCTCCGCATCGATATATGCGGAGCATATTTTTGTATATATTTATATATGCAAACGCCATGTTCAGGCGCATGGAAAAAATAAATATATCCGCACACAAATGTTGAGAAAGCTGAATACCGTAAATTCAATAAATTTCGACTTCATCTCCTTCCCATCTGAAACGGGCGTTAAGCTCCGCTCCCCTGGTCACCTTTTCAACGTAGTCGAAAACTTCCCTGCCTTCTTTTGTACAGCCGTGTGAATATGGAACGCCGTTTTTTTCGACCTTCATGGGAATATAGCGGTACGAAACCACCTTTTTATCCTCGATGACCAGCTTTGCCGCTATGCAGTATACCGAGTCGGGATGGAAGGGATAGGTCGGATACTCGGGATCCGGCACGAACCCGAAGCGCTCAACCCTTTTTTTGATCCACTCCTCGTTATGGCTGTCCTTAGTATCGAATATCCTGCCCTTGAAGTTCGGTGAAAGATGCGGGACCCACATGACAAAGTTGTTGAGCCCATGATAAATAGCCCTGCCTTTATACATTTCTATGCCGTGAAGCACATGCGAATGAGACGCCGTCACCGCGTCGGCTCCCGCGTCTATCGCCATGCGGCAAAGAAGGCTCTCATAAGGAGCGAGAGTGACCGTCTTGTGCACATAGCCCTTATGGAAGTACACTATCAGAACATCGCATTGACTTTTTGCCTCCGATATCTGCAACGCAGTTTTTTTGTAGCTTTCCTCGTCTATAAAGTTAAAGGCCATACAGTCCTCGTCTATATGCACCGGCCTTTTCAGCTCCCAAATATCGTTTTCAAGGCGCGTCCTCTTCTGCTCCAGCTGACTCAGGGGAATATAGGCGCGCATGAAGTTGACGTAAGCCGTACCGGCCTTATCTCTGTCCGCAAACGAGCTCTTTGGCCCCTGGGCGTTATAGGCAAGCACTCCGAACCTGACTCCCCCCTTCTCGAAAAAGCCGGGTCTTTCCGCTTCCTCTATATTCATTCCGCCGCCGCAGCATACTATTCCGTTGTTTCTGCACCACTCGACTGTGTCTTTTACCCCTCTCTCCCCGAAGTCATAGAAGTGATTTCCGGAGAGCGTAAGCAAATCAAATTTTCCGATCAGCGGAGCCAGCGCCGCCGTAGTCCTGTCGGGACCGGCAAAGTCGGTAACCTCGCTCACGAATGGCTCCTCAAGCTGGGCGACGCGGACGTCGGCTCCGTCCAAAATGCCGTTCACGCCCTTGAAATATTCGGACGAATTTATGCCGACGCTCATATCTCCGCCAAAGAGTAAAGTAAGCCGCTTTTTTTCCATATTATCCTCCGAAACAATGCTTTGTATTTTATGCTTAATCGTTTTAGCATCAGCACTGCAACTTGACAAATTCCCAAAAAATACGCCTGCTGTATCAAGAAAGCTTTTAATATTTATTTAATTATACTTCATTGCAAGCTGATTGTCACTGAATTTATTAAAATAAGGGGATACAATCAAACGGTCTGCTGTTATGCCAGACCGTTTGACCCATGCTACCTTGAAACGTAAACCGTACAGTAGGCCGAGAACTTGCCGTCCTCCGTTTTGGCGGTTATAACCGCCTCGCCGACTCCTTTAGCCGTAACCGAGCCGTTTGCTACGGTCGCGACCGCAGTGTTGCTGGATGACCATATCAGCTTGGGTACAGGAACATTTGAAGGAGTCGCCGTAACCGTGAGATTCAGCGTGCCCCCTATTTTCATCGATTGAGCGGTAGGGGCTACCGATATTCCGGAAACTGCCTCTATTACATGGACGGTACAAGTTGCGGTCTTGCCCCCGCTTACGGATTTTACGGTTATTACGGCGGTCCCTATGCCGATTGCGGTAAGCGTACCGTCCTCGGACGCCATCGCTACCGCAGGTGCGCTTGAGGACCATGTGAGGGCTTTGTTTGTGGCGTTGCCCGGAGTTACCGAGGCCGCTATCTGCATCGTTGATCCGACTGACATAGTAACGTCAGTGGCGCTAAGCGAAAGACCTGCGACTTCTATTACCGGACTTTTTACGCTTACGATGCAGGCCGCTATCTTCCCGCTGTCTTCCGAGACCGCCTTTATGAGCGCCGCACCCGGGGCGCTTGCGGTAACCTTTACGGTAGTGCCGCTTGTTTTTGAAACCTTAGCCACCGATTCGTTGTCCGTGGTCCATACTATGGATTTTCTGGTAGAGTTGTCCGGCTCTATCGCGACCGTCAGGTCCAAGCTCTGACCGACGGTCATCTCAACGACATCCCTGTCTATGGAGAGCTTTTTTACATGAACTACTTCCACTGTGGACGATGGGATGGGAACGCTCCCGGGCTCGGTCTGAACAGGGGTCGCCGACGGAGCGGGCGGCAGTGTTGCGGAAGGGGTTTTCGACACGCTGGGAGTTGTTGTCGAAGTGTTGTTTTTGCAGCCGGCTGCTGAAGACAATATTAACGCCGCAAGCAGTATAATAACCGCAAGGCGGTAAATCCTATTATTGGATATGTACATGGCGGCATCCTTTCGGCTTATTTTTAGTTATTTTATCATACCGCCATCACATTTTTCAATATTTAATATGCGGCGCTCCTGCTTGAAAATAGCCGGCCTCTATGATAGTATATCCTGGATGCAAAAAACCATGTTTTTGCCGCAAGCAGAATTCGGCCCCGGCAGCGTTTCCTACCCAATGCTCCCACTAGGGCAATCATAAAGTTGAAATCGGAGTTAATTAATGAGCAGAAATTACAGAAGAAGCAGAAAAAAGAAGGCGACGCCTTATATAATAGGCGTTTTGATATTGACCGTTGCCGCGGCTCTGTCAATAAGAGGAATGACCCTGCGCTCAGGCGATCCTGCTTGGGCCGCCGGAAGCAGACAAACTCCATCCGTACCGGCCACGCCTGCCCCATCCGTCAGCCAATCCCCTTCTTCCCTGATTGTGGACGGGATTGAATATGTCAGGATCGAAAAGCCGCAGGAGGATGTTTACAAGGGCAATCTCATACTTATCAACAAAAATTATTCTTACAAATTTTCAGATGCCGTCAAGCTTGTCGGTCTATATGAAGGCAAGTCCTCAAGCTACAAGGTTTCCGACACAGATCTGAAAATAGGAAGCGAAACCCTCGCCGCGCTGAACAGGATGTTCGACGCTTTCTACGCCCAAACCGGAATCGGCAACACCTTTATTATAAGCGCATACCGCTCCTATGAAAGGCAGCAGGTGCTGTATCAGAATGAGGTTGCCGAAAAGGGAGAGTCGGAGGCCGCATACTGGGTGGCGAAGCCTGGCACAAGCGAGCATCATACCGGACTTGCCGTAGACCTCGGACTGTTTGACTCTGCCGGAGCTTACCATGAATACGACGGAAGCGGAAAATATTCCTGGATAAACCAGTACTGCTACAAATATGGTTTTGTTGTGCGTTACAGGGAGGATAAAAAGAATATTACCAATATAGCCTACGAACCCTGGCACTTCAGGTACCTGGGCATCCCGCACGCCACGCAGCTCAGCAAGCTGAAGCTGAGCCTTGAGGAATATATCGAATTGCTGCGCTCGTATTCCTACGACAAACCGCTGAAAATAACGACTGATGACGGAAGCGTCTACAACACCTATTTTTGCGGCCTTCAGAACGTTTGCGTTCCCAAAAACGGAAATTATGAAATTTCAGGGAACAATGTTGACGGCTTTATAGTTACGGCGAAAATAAACTGAACGACTCTGTAAAAAGTGCGTTCCGCCGTGCGGAACGCACTCTTGCATATTATCATTACCGCTTACTGAGCCTTCCCGTCGCAGCCCAGGACATTGATTATCTTATGCTTTACAAGCTCCTTGAGGTTCTCGCGCGCGGGCTTCAGATATTGTCTGGGATCAAAGTGATCCGGGTGCTCCGAAAGATATTTTCTTATCGTTGCGGTCATTACAAGGCGAAGGTCCGAATCTATATTGATCTTGCAGACAGCCATCTTTGCCGCCCGGCGCAGCATATCTTCCGGGATGCCGATCGCGTCCGGCATGGCTCCGCCGTTTTCGTTTATCATTTTCACATATTCGGGTATGACCGAAGACGCCCCGTGCAAGACTATCGGAAAGCCCGGAAGGCGTTTTCCTACCTCCTCCAGAATGTCGAAGCGGAGCTGCGGCTTCTGCCCGGGCTTGAATTTGAATGCGCCGTGGCTTGTTCCTATCGCTATGGCGAGGGAGTCGACACCCGTCCTGGCGACGAACTCCTCGACCTCCTCCGGCCTCGTATATGAGGCGTCCGCAGCCGAAACATTCACCGCATCCTCTATGCCGGCAAGCCTTCCGAGCTCGCCCTCGACCACCACTCCCCTGTCGTGGGCATACTCGACCACCTGCTTTGTAAACTTGATGTTGTCCTCAAAGCTGTAATGGCTGCCGTCAAACATTACGGATGAAAATCCGCCGTCGATGCAGCTTTTGCATAGCTCAAAGCTGTCTCCGTGGTCCAGATGAACGCATATAGGAAGCCCCGTTTCGATTACAGCCGCTTCTATCAGCTTCATCAGATAGGTATGGTTGGCGTACTTTCTGGCGCCGGCGGAAACCTGCAAAATGATCGGCGCGTTCACTTCCTTCGCCGCCTCGGTTATTCCCTGGATAATTTCCATGTTGTTTACGTTGAAAGCTCCTATGGCGTATCCGCCCTCATAGGCTTTCTTAAACATCTCTTTGCTGGTTACAACCGCCATTTAACGCATCTCCTTATCGCATATTAATTAACGTCCAAAAAATAGTAACATATCTTATAAAAAATTAAAAGTTTTTTTAGAAAAATATCCGAACTTTTCTTTAATTTTCTTTAAGGCTATGCTATAATTTCCCTATTAAGTTCACGGAGGTTCATGTATGTCACAAAAACTTTCCGGCGCCTGTATAATTGCTCAATCCGGAGGGCCGACCGCAGTAATCAATTCCAGCATTTACGGGGCAATGACAGCCGCGTTTGAGAGCGATTGCATCACTGGAGTTTACGGGGCGATGCACGGTATCGTAGGCGTCATCAACAATGACCTTATCGACCTTTGCCAGGAGGATCCGGAGGAATTGGCCCTGCTGCCTTATACCCCTTCCGCCGCCCTCGGCTCATGCAGATATAAGATGGAAGACCCCGATGTGGACGATACGGACTATAAGAAAATTTTAGGCGTCTTCAGGCACCTTAACGTACGCTATTTCTTCTATAACGGCGGAAACGATTCCATGGACACCTGCGAAAAGCTGGAGCGTTATTTCAAAAAGGCAGGATACGAATGCCGCATAATTGGCATACCGAAAACTATCGACAACGATCTCTGCTGCTCCGACCACTGTCCCGGATACGGAAGCGCCGCCAAATATATTGCTACCGCGATGACCGAAATATACAAGGACACGGTTGTCTACGATGTGGGCACAATAACCATAGTGGAGATTATGGGAAGAAACGCCGGCTGGCTCACAGCGGCCTCCTCCCTCGCGCGATTGAACGATCCCGAATGCGGCCCCGATCTTATTTATCTCCCCGAGGTCGTTTTCGACTTTGAAAACTTCTTAAATGACGTTCAGCGCAGATATATAAACGACAAGAACGTCCTTATAGCGGTTTCCGAGGGCGTTACCGATAAGGACGGCAAGCTTATATCCCAGTATTCCATCAACAGATCAGACTGTTCCGACGCATTCGGGCATGTGCAGCTGGGCGGTCTCGCATCCGTCCTCGCCTCGTTTGTGAAAGCGAGAACCAAGGCCAAGGTCCGCGGAATCGAACTCAGCCTGCTTCAGCGCTGCGCCTCGCACTGCGCATCTAAGACTGATATAGACGAGGCTTTTTCCGCCGGCAGGGTCGCCGTTGAGAGCGCCATTAACGGGGAAAGCGGAAAAATGGTGGCTTTCGAAAGGAACTATATAAACGGCAGATATGTCTGCGGAACTGTTCTCGTACCCTTCAGGGCCGTGGCAAACGCGGAAAAAAAGCTGCCGCTGGAATGGATAGCCGCCAGCGGAAACAACGTTACGAGGGAATTTTTTGATTACGCCCTCCCCCTTATTCAAGGCGAGCCTGAAAGAAGGCTTGAAAATTCGCTTCCAAGGTACACCAAGCTCAAAAAAATACCGGTTAAATAACTATCGAAGGCTGTATCCCATGAGGATACAGCCTTCGCAGCATTTTGGGAAAATTGTAGAAACGGACAGTTCATTTCTACGGTTCTGGCGCATTTATGGCTGCCGTAGCCCGAAAATTCACACTCCGAATGCCGATAACCTGCGTTTGCGGACTCAGGCAAGCCTATATGGCGCATTTTATGCCTTTGGAGGGTCGGCAAAATGCAATTTAACACTTCCTATCCTCTCCGCGCACAGACAGAGCGTATACCTCTCCTTAAACGGAAGCACGCGCAGCTCGTAAGCCTTTCCCGCATCGAGAACGGAAAAGCTCTCAAAGCCTAAGCCAAGTCCCTCGCCCATATATTTGACATAGCTCTCCTTCTTGGCCCACAAATCGAAAAAATCCTTCTCGGCATAGAGCCTCGCTTCGAGATACCCGGCTTCATCCTTATGGAAAAAGCGCTTCGCTATGCTTTCGCGCCGGCAGGCGTCGTGGCGCTGCAAGTCGATGCCCAGCTTCGAGTAACCAAACCCGCAGGCCCAATAGTCTCCGCTGTGCGATATGGAAAAATGGATGTCAGGCATACCCGAGAAAAAAGGTTTTCCCTTTTCGTCCAGCACCTTTTTGAAGCGGGACTTGTCAAGGCCCGTAAAGAGCGAAGCTGCGGCATACAGCATATCCTCTCTTGAAGCCTTGTCGTCCTGCAAAATATACACAGCGAAGTCATCGGAATTCATAGGGTGTTGACGCCTCTCTTGTTGAGATAACTTATCACATCGGCCACAACCTTTATCTGCCATACGTCTCTGGTCGGGATGATTATGTTGAAATATTCCTCGAATGCGCAAATTATGTTCATTATGTCAAAGGAATTCAGCTCCAGGTCCTGAATAAAATCGGTGTCCAGAGTAACTCCTTTTTTACCTGTTACATCAAATATTATCTTTTGTACAAGCTCGAGCATTATTTTACCCCTTTTCCGGCCCTACACAGCATACCTTTTTATCTTTTTGGAAGAGGTTTTGGCAAATTCCTTTTCCCTGATATTGACCATCTGCACCTGCTGATAAGGCGGAAGCGTTATGTTTATCTTGTTTATTTCCTTCTGCAGCTGCTCGAGTATATCATACGAAGTCATTCCCTGGACGGCCTCCGGATTCGGGAATATGCTGGCCGCGGGCTTTACGTCGTCGGCTGAGTTGCCCGTGCTGACGCCGTAAACCAGCACATCCTTGACGAGCGGTATCTTCATTATGAGCTCCTCTATCTTCTCCGGGGAGATCTTTTTTCCGTTTTTCAGCACTATAAGATTCTTTATCCTGCCGGTAATGGTCAGGAAGCCGTTTCTGTCGATGCTCCCCAGGTCGCCAGTCTTGAACCACTCCCCTTCAAAAACCTCCGCCGTGGCTTCGGGATTCTTATAGTATCCTTTCATCGTATTCGGACCCTTTACCCATATCTCGTCGTTAACAATCCTTACCTCGCATCCCGGAAGGACCGGGCCTACCGTTCCGAAGCTGTAAAACTTATTTCTGTTTACCGCAATCAGCGGCGAGCACTCGGTAATGCCGTAGCCCTCTATCACGAGGATTCCGAAGGCGCTGAGATTGTATCCGAGCTCGGGGTTAAGATGAGCCCCTCCGGTAATGACAACTTTTAAGCGGCCAAGTATCTCCTCTTTTATCGAAACCAGGGTATTGTCTGAGAAGTTCAGGCCGAATTTCTTCAGCTTTGTCTTGCGCTTAATCAGGTTTCGGACCTTCTCGACCTCGCCCTTTTTTTCAATCCCTGCCCAAAGCACATGGTAAAGAGCCTCCGCCATTAGAGGAACCGCCATGAATGTTTCGGGATTCGACAGAAGCAGATCCCTTACCATCGTTTTGATGTCGCCGTTTATCGTGATCTTAGAACCGTTGATAAGCCCGTTGAGTATGGCGCAGGTAAGCCCGTAGGAATGATAAAAAGGCAGGGATGTGAAGGTATGCTTCTTTATGTCCACGGCGGCTAGGGAGCTGCTGGCGTTGTTGAGAAGGTTTCTGTGCGTCAGCATAACCGGCTTAGACTTGCTCGTGGTGCCGGAAGTGAACATTATCGCGGCGGTATCGTCAGGGGCTATCGCGGGCTCAGGTACTTCATTGATCGACTCGCCGCTCTTTATTAGCTCGTCCAGATTCGGCTGCGCTTCGGAAGCATCCCCGCTCATTATGCAAAGAACAGATATAGCCTTCTGCTGAAGAAGCGGATCGCAAATCTGATGGAACGTCGGCGAGGCAATGACCATTTCGGCATCCGCCTGGAGAATCATCTGGCGTATGGTATCGTCCGGCTGCTCGATATCCACGCATACGGCAACCCCGCCTGAAGATGTGATCGCCAAAAATGAAACAATCCATTTATAACAGTTTTCGCTTACTATTGCGACGTGCTTTCCTCCCAGGCCGTTATTTATCAGCGCCTTCCCAAGAGATTTTACGTCTTTGCAGAGTTCCCGGTAGCTTCGGTTGTGCCTTTCCTTGTTTCTGTCAAACCATTCGATCGAGGGTGCGTCGCCGTACTTTTCTAGTCCTTTGATAAGTGCGGAGAAGTTTTCATAGTAGTCGGGATTGTAAAGCGCGTACTGTTTCATTCTTTGCCCTCCATTTATAATTTATCGCAAAGCTCAAGCTCCGCGGTTAAATTGTCCCAATCTTTGATAACTTCAATAAAAACCTCTGCCATTTGCGCGTCAAACTGAGTTCCTCTGTACGTTTTCAGCTGTTCCACCGCTTCGGCTATCGTAAGAGCGCGGCTGTAACGCCTGGTCGATATCATTGCGTCAAAAGCGTCCGCAATCGCGACGATCCTCGCTTCCTCGCATATATCCTCCCCTTTTATGCCATAGGGATACCCCAGGCCGTCTATCCGCTCATGATGCTGAAGAACGATAGGGGCGATTTCCTTAAAATATGACACAACGGACAATATCGAATTGCTTTTCAGGGGGTGCATCTTAATAATATTGAATTCTTCGTTCGTCAGCTTGCGGTCTGATATAAGTATCTCGTCCGGGATTGCGATTTTTCCTACGTCGTGGAAAAGACCTGCCATTCTCACCCTCTCGCAGAAGGTCTCCTCCTTCTTCAGGGCATTTGCAAGCCTGTAAGAAAAATAGGCGACCCTGTCGGAATGGCCCCTGGTGTAAATGTCCTTCGCGTCCACCATCTGCCTTATGACCTGTATCATTTCATAATAGCTCTTGTTTATCCTGGAGAGGAGCTGGCTGTTGTTAAGGGCCGACGAGCACTGCCTGGCAAAGAGCTGAAAGAGCTGCGACTGGAATATGGTCGGCGCGTGTTCAAAGCCGAGCGCCATAAATCCTACGGCATTCGCTCTTTCATCATGCAGGCAGGCGTGCAGGATCTTTTCATTCTCATTTTCAGCCGAAAACCTTTCCCTCAATGCGTTCAGGGACATGCCTTTGGCGCCCTCTATCCCTTCGCCTACGATGAATTCCTGTATCTCAACCCCTTCATCCTTAGGAAAATTGAGTTTAAGAAAACCGTTTTTACAGTTGAGCAGTTCTATGATTTTGTTCAGTATATTTTCTCCAACGCGGTTGATGTTTTCCAGGCTGTATATCTGCGGCATAGCCTCTATGAGCGCTGCCGTGCTGTCCTGATAACCTTTTATGGTCCGCAGCTGCCTGATTGATTTAACGCAGGATTCCACAAGCAGCTCCAGCTGGTCAAAACGGTCGCTCTTTTCGTAATAGCCCTGTATGTCTAACTCGCGGATAGTCTTTATCGGAGGCGCCAGGCTCTTATGTCCGGTAAGGAGGATGATGAAGATATCACGGTCAAACTTCCTTATCTCTTCCACAACCTGGTCCCCGCATATCGGGTTCATAAGGTAGTCCAAAAGCAGAATGTCGTAATGGCCGTTCCTGACCTTCTCAATGGCGTTGTATGGGTCGTTTTCGACGTCTATGTGATATCCGGCTATCTGGAAGTAGGACTGCAGAGTCGCCGTCATTATCGGATCGTCGTCAAGCGTGAGTATTGTAAATGCACTGTTGATAAAATCGCGCTTGTTCTTTCTCATCTTGACCCACCGCCCTTCGCAAGGTTTTTGATGCTGACAAATTCTATCGGTATGGCAAAGCCGAAAAGGGATCCTCCCTCGGGATTGTCCTCAAGCCACATATAGCCCCCGAATTTGCCGCGGATTATTGCGTTTGATATATAGAGGCCGAGACCGGTCCCCTTTGTGCCCTTGTTTGTAATCATTTCCTTAAAAAGCCTTTCGCGGATATGCTGGTCAACACCCGTTCCTCTGTCTTTAACATATATGCCGAGATATGCGTCGTCCTGCCGCACTCCTATGTAAACCTTGTCGCTTTCGGTCTGGCGCTGAGCGTCGATTGCGTTCGTTATCAGGTTGTTGAGCACCTGTATAAGACTGTTGATGTCGCCCGAAAGCGTGATTTGGACATCCGGGTCGTAGTCTATCACAAGCTGGCAGCCGCTGCTCAGAAGCTCATGGCGCATGAGAAGCGCCGTGCGCTTGAAAAGCTCGTCGACGGTGAATTCGGATTTGTCCGAAGCGCTGGCATTTGCGGCCTGCCCCTTTATCGCGGAGATTATATCCGACATATATGTGCAGGCGTCGCGCGTTTTAAGGAGCCACTCGTCCATTTCCTTGAAAATTTCCTTGTAATCTTCAGTCGTGACGTCGGGATCGCCCAGGGATTCGCGGCTTTCCTGGACCAGAACCTCAATAGCGGACACGCATCCGGAAATGCTCATAATCGGGGTTTTCAGGTTGTGTGCAAGCCCGCCCATCATCTGTCCGAGAAACGCAAGGCGCTCCTGCTCCATCATCCTCGTCTGGCTCTCCTGAAGCTGCTTTATGCTGTTTTTCATTTGCGTAATATCTTTGAAAATGATTACGAAGCCTGTTAAAAGGTCGTTCATCAGAAGCGGTATGACGTCTACGAGATAGTATTGTTTAATCAGCTTGCCGTCCTGAGTCAGGTTAATAGACTGTTCGTACGAAATCGTGGATTTGCTCTCCCTGCAGGATTCTATCGTCGTCAGAAGATTGTATATCATGGACTTGCCCACAATGTCTTCTTCCCTTACGCAATCCTTGAGGTACTTGTTTTCCGAAATGTTGAAATACTGTCCGAAAACATTTCTGAAAGGCTGATTATTGCTTATCACAAGATTCTTGTCGCTCAGAATAAGGTAACAGTCTGAAATCCAGTCGAGCACATGCTGCGTGGCTACGGGCTTTATGTCCAGCACATGCAGCCTGTAAATCGCTATGTAATGACAGGCGACCGTAACGATGAAGCTTATGGGGGTGAAGGCTATGGAAAGCTGCGCTATCCCTGTGGTCGCTATTATGCTCACCACAAGCGGCGCCAGCTCTCCTATCGCAAAGACTATGCTCTGCATAAGGTAAAGGCGGCTGCGGTTCCTGATCGCAAAGCGAACCACCAGGGTTATGGCGGCGATAAGGCAGATGTAGCTGTATGCGCCGGATACGATTATATACGGACCGAACACTATTTTGCTGCGGATAACCGAGAAAACGACGTATTGAAGATGATGCAGAGGGTTTGTCCAGACCACCAGGTTTGTCAGCGTGGGCATTACCAGAAGCCAGTACCACCAGCGCGGCATCTTTGACACGCCCTGGACAAAGGCCATAGTTATCATTAGCATAAGCACAGGGGAATAGGCTACGCCCAAATAAGAAAGCGAATCCCAGAATACAAGCGCTTTAATATTTGACGGGTCGGAAAACCTTATCCCTATCATGGTGAGAGCCCAAATCGAAACCACCATGCAGAACATAAGGTAGAGCTTATGAATAAACTGCAATTCCTTTCTCGTTATGCTCCAGAACACAAAGCCTATGGATACGGTTATTATTATGAAGAATATTACAATAGCAAAATCACTTACCATTTTTATCGCACCCTATCGGTTTTATTTATTCGGGCTAAATCTTGACAATACCGTACCCGGAACAATGCAGGGCCATTCTGCACCCCGTGCCGCCAAATGCATATGGGTTTTTTCGGCCGTGACGCTGACCGTAAACGGTGTCAGCCTGAACCTATTGCAGGTTTCGACGAGCGGCGCAAGGTCCCCCGCTTCATCGATGGCGGCCCGCCTTAAAAGCCTCTCTTCAAATTCCCGGTCTTCAACGATTTTTACTTCCGGGCATACGCTTTGGACAAGCCTGCCCAGCGAAGCCGGCTGAGGCTGTATAATATGGTAGGTCGTAAGAGGGCCGCCTGAAAGAGCAATAATCGAGCTGGCGCACAGATCAACCGGAGTAAGCTCGACAGGCATGCCTGAAAAGGTTTCTGACAGGGCGCCCAGAGAGGCTATGCTGCGCACCAAAGAGTAAAAAGCGTTGGTTTCCGCGTTTTTCTGGAAAAGGCCGTCTGTGTGGCGTCCCACGAGCCGCCCGACACGGAAAACGCGAGCGTTAAGCCCCCGCTCGGTCATTGCGCTGTAAACGGCGTTCTCCGCAAGGAATTTTGTGCGGATATACACGTTGTCGTCCCAGTTTTGCCCGATGTCAAAGTCCGTTTCGCTGTAAATTACCCTTTTGTTGACATTTCCCCTGATATACTCGCCGCTTATGCTCGCCGTCGAAATGTGCATAAGCGGAACATCCGCCTTGAGCGCAAGATTGATAACTGCCTGCGTTCCCGTAAGATTGACATCGGCCGATACGGTTCCGGAGGTGTAGTGCCTTACATCAGCCGCCGAGTGGAAAACGGCGTCGATTTCTCTGCACAGGCTGTCGAGCGGCGCTTCTTCCAGGCCGAGCATAGGCATAGTTATGTCTCCGCAAATAACTTCGATTGCCCCTGAGCTGCTGCGCGTCCACTCCTCCCCGAAGTACCAGGCGAGAGTGTCGAGCAGCCTTGCCCTGCTTCCGTCCCGCATAGGGCAGATCACCCTTTCGGCCCCGCCTTCGAGCAGGGAGCGGAGAATATGCGCCCCGAGGTAGCCGGAGGCTCCGGTGAGAAGTATGTTCCTCATTCCGGAGATATCCGCCGGTTTGGAGGCTTCCGGAACCCTTGAAGGATATTTCGGGCGTGCGGCCGGCTCGATTTTACGCTGGGCTTCTTTGTCGACGCCGCCGTTCAAAAGCTCCGCCTGAAGCACGGCGGTCGGATTTTCGTAAAACTGCGCCATCGTCATTATGAGATTGCGGTTATAATACTGGCTCAGGATATTGAGCGCGCCGAGAGAGCTGCCCCCCTGCTCAAAAAACGACACGTCGGGCTTCAGGCCCTCGAGCCCCAGGGTTTCGCGCCAAATACCGACGAGCATCTCGGGAGTAACCGGGCCTGCGGCGGCTCCGGAATTGTAATTTTGGGCTTGTCCAAACGATCCGGCTCCGGACTCCTCGCTGTCCTGAGAGTGAGCCGTTTGCGCCTGCGGTTCTTTTTGGGCGGATATCATGCTCTTAAGCGCCGGAATATCTATTTTGCCGCTCGGATTGTAGGGCAGACGCTCCATCTTCATTATCTGCGCCGGAACCATATAGGGCAGGAGCGTTTTGCCTATCCTCCTTTTCAGCTCGGGAACATCCAAACTTTCAGGCGAAACAAAAGCGTAAAGGCTTGTCGACTGGTCGGAATTTTTTACGGCTACCGTGGCGGCCTGCTTGGCCCCCGCGTTAAGCAGCGCAAGGTTTATCTCGTCCAGCTCCACCCTGTTTCCGTTTATTTTTATCTGGGAATCCAGCCTGCCAAAGCACTCGAGAACGCCGTCCGAACGCAGCCTGCCGCTGTCGCCGCTTTTGTACATTTTCTGACCCTGGAAAAACGGGTCGGGCACAAAGACCGCGTCCGTAAGGTCGGGTCTCGAAATATATCCGTCGGCAAGGCAGGTCCCCGCAAGGTAAAGCTCGCCTCTCGCCGTTGGCATCACCGGCCTTCTTTTCTCGTCCAGAACGTAAATGCGGCAGTTGTTGAGCGGAACGCCGATGTTTACGGGTTCTCCCGCGCTCAGCTCGCCCTGCGTGACATAGACGGCCGCCTCCGTGGGGCCGTACATATTCACAAACCTGCCTCGGCTGTGCTTTTTGAACTTTTCAACAAGCTGCGGCGTCACGGCTTCGCCCACCAAAATCACAAACTCTATATTTTCCGCGGCGGCGGCAAAAGCGTCGTTGCTTAAATTCATCTGGAGCCTCGAAGGCGTGAACTGGGCTATGGTAGTGCGGTATTTTTTTATAAGCTCCGCGGTTTTCCATGGAAGCATCATTTCCTCTTCGTCCGCAAGCACTACGCAAAGCCCCTGGGCCAGCGCAAGCAGGCTCTCGGTCACGAATATATCGAAGGTCACGTTGGTGGTGCAGAGCACAGGGCCCTTGTGCGGTCTCATCAGCTCCTTTACGGAGCCGAGCAGGTTTGCTATTGCCCTGTGTGAAACCTGCACGCCCTTAGGCTGACCGGTAGATCCCGAGGTATAGAGAACATACATCGGATCCAATGTTGACTGAAGAAGAGTCGGCGCTTTGGAGCCGTCGCACTGCGATATCATCACCAGCGGGCAGGGAAGCTCCTCGGGCAGAGCCTTTCTGCTGACTTCATCGGAAAGCAGAAGCCGCGCACCCGCGTTTTCAAGCATGTATTTTATGCGCTCGGGGGGATAATCCGTCAGAAACGGGACATAAGCCGCCCCGGCCTTCAGTATTCCGAGCATCGAGGCAAAAAGATCGGGTGTGCGCATACAGGAAAGCCCCACGCGGTCGCCGCGGACTACGCCGTTTTTCGCCAGAAGCGCGGCGATGGCATCCGACCTTTCGTCAAGCTCTCTGAATGTCGTTTTTTTATCGTGCCATATCAGGGCTGTCCCGTCCGGATTTTCAAGCGCGGCATTACTTATTATCGTGTTGAGCGGCATGTCCTCGAAGGCTGCGCGGACGCTGCCCGGTCCGTAGATAAACCTCTCTTTGTCTTCCGGGGATAGCGCGCTGATATGTTCGACGTGCGACACTTCCCCGCTCAGCATTTCCTCGATAATGCTCAGAAATGTCCGCGCGTACAGCCTTATGGTCTCTTCGCAGAACAGCGAGCTGCAGTACTCGGCAAAAACGGTGTATCCTTCCCCTTCCCTTGCGGCTTCAAAGGAGAGGTCTAGCTTTGACGTGCGCGTCGATACGGGGATGTATTCGAGCTTTTCGCCGCCGAAAACAAAGGCGCCTGCGTCCAGCGGGCGCATTGAGAACATTATCTGATAGAGCGGGTTCTTCGAAAGACTACGCGGAACGTTGAGCTTGGAAATGACTGAATCGAGCGCAGCCCCGGAGTGATCCAGAGCGCCCACAACGGCGTCCCTGACGCTTCCGAGATAGTCCTCAACGTCCCCTTCTGGCCTCAGCCTTACAGGAAGGGTATTTATGAACATCCCGCATACCTTCATAAACTCCGGTCTGGTCCTTCCGGAGACGGGCGTGCCTATAATAATGTCCTTTTGCCTGGAGGCCTTGGATACCAGTATGCCGAAGGCGCCGAGCATGAACATGAAAGGCGTAAGTCCGCGCTTTTCGCAGAAGCCGTCTAGCCGGCGCGTAAGCTCCGGACCGATCTTAAAGCTCAGGTGCGAGCCTCTGTAGTCGAAAACAGCAGGGCGCTGGAAATCCAGCGGGATGTCCAGAGGTTCCGGCAGGGGTTCCAGCACGCCGAGCCAGTAATCCTCAGCCTCACTGAATTTCTCGCCGTCGTTTTTCTGATAAAATGCGTAGTGCTTATAGGTTAGCGGAACTTCGCAGGCTTCACCCATGTATAATTTGTTCAGGCGCTCGAGTATCAGCGGCGTGCTTACGCCGTCGCAGATAATATGGTGGCAGTCCATAAGCAGGAACCACTCGCCGGCTTCATCGTTCCACAGAGCGGCCCTTATGAGAGGAGCTTTCGAGAGCTCAAACGGCCTCAGAAATTTGGCAAAGGCCTCCTCCCTTTTCCCATCGAGAATCTCAAGCCTGAAATCCGCGCTCTCGCCTATTACGGCGTACACTTTCGCGCCCTCGCTGACAAACGATGTGCGGAAGTTGTCGTCCCCGTCTATAAGCGCCGCAAAAGCGCTTTCCAGACGCTTTATATCCGGTTTGAAGCCCAGCCTGAAAGCGCCCGGCATATTATAGGCGATTTTTGTAGGGTCCATAAAGGATTGGACATACACGTTCCTCTGCATGTCGGTAAGCTCGTATCTGTTCTGCCTGAGCATAGCGTGGACCGGCTTCGGGAGGGAAGACTCCTCCTTGCACAGCCCGGCAATATATTCGCCGAGCCTGCTGACCGTCCGGCAGGCGTAAAGGTCAGAAACACGAAGGCGTATTCCCGTTCGCTCCTCTATCTCGCCGATAGCCTCCAGGGCGTTAAGAGAATTGCCTCCGCAAAGGAAATAATCGCTTCCGGCATGTATGCTCTCATTTCTCAAAACGCCCCGGAAAATCAGCAGAAGCTGCTCCTGCAGAGGTGTTGAGGCATAGATCACTTCGTCCCCGTCCGCGGGCTCGGGAAGAGCCGCTTCGTCAGTCTTGCCGTTCGCCGTGAGCGGCATCGAATCGAGAAGGATAATCCGTGCGGGTATCATGTATCTCGGCAGATAGGAGGCGGCATGCGCAAGAAGCTCAGTCTCCGCTGCCGGCCGTGTTGTCGCGCAATATGCGATTAAAAGCTGCTGATCGTTTTTGGATATGACTTTTACGGCGGCGGCCGCCACTGAAGGGTGCCTTGACAGACACTCGGATATCTCCTGCGGCTCTATCCTGAGCCCGCGGAGCTTGACCTGCCTGTCGCGCCTGCCCGAAATAACGATTTCGCCATCCTCCGTCCAAGCGGCCACGTCGCCCGTCCTGTAAATTCTCTCTCCGGGCTCAAACGGGCTTTCAAGAAAAGACTTTGCCGTAAGCGTGGGATCGCCCCTGTACCCTTTTCCTACGCAGGCGCCTCCCACATACAGCTCGCCGTAAACGCCTGCCGGCATCGGATGCAGCCTATTGTCCAGCACATAAAGGCGGCAGTTTTCCATAGGCTTTCCTACGGTTATATCCCTGGCGCCGTTCAGCCTTTTGTAGCTCACGCCCACAGTGGTTTCCGAAGGACCGTATTGATTGTATATATCCGCTTTTGTAAACTGCAGGATGTTCCGCAGGAGCTCCCGCGGGAAGGCCTCGCCGCCGCATATCACGGCCTCAATCCCGGAAAGGCTCTCCGCAAACGAGGCGTTCTTAAGGTATGCCGCAAGTCTGGAAGGCGTTATTGCCATAAACCCTACGCGGTGCCCCTTTATAAGCTCCGCAAGCCTCGCCGGGTCCTCCTGATCGGAGTCTTCGGGCAGCACGACCGTTTTTCCGCAAAGCATCGCCGCGGCGCTTTCAATTACGAAAGCGTCGAAGCCTGTATTGCAGAGCGAGATTATCGGAGAATCCGGAAAAAGCGGACACACTCCCCGCACGAAATTAATAAGATTTTTCCTGCTGACCTCGACGCCCTTGGGCTTTCCGGTGCTGCCCGACGTATATACGACATATGCGAGGCCGTCCCCGTCGGCGGGGCGGGCAATGTCAGTTGCCGAAGGCAGAGCATCGATGTCTATCAGCGGAACGCTCGGCTCCTTATTCCCGTATATCTCATTTATAATGCCTCTGCTGGAAATCACGGCGCTTGCGCCGCTCTGCTCCAGAATCTCCGATATCCTTCCGAAGGGCGTGTCCGGCGAAATTATGACCCACGCCGCGCCGGCCTGCATCACACCTGCGATTGCCGAATAAAGGGCGGGACTCCTTGGCAGAAGTATTGCGAAAAGCTCTCCCTCCGTTCCCAGCGCGGCCGCCACCCTGCCCGCCCGCTTTATGAGCTCGGAGTAAGAAACGGCTTCATCCTTATAAATCACTGCCGGACGTTCCGGATATTCCAAAGAAACTGAGGCGAGCATTTCATACGGATTGACATATGCCAAAGGCTTTGAGGTGCTGTTGAAGCCGTAAACTACCCGCCTGTATTCATCGGGCGGGACAATTTGAAGCTCGTTTATGGGTTTTCCTGAAGCCTTAAGCGCTTCGCCTGCTATATGGCATATAGAAGCATGCAGCTTTTCAATCTCGGCGTCGGAAAAAAACTGCACCAGATATTCATAATTCACGGAATAGCGCCGGTTGTCCTCAAGGTTCATTATGTGTATGCAGAGCTGCTCGGCCTGATAACCTCCGTAATGCCAGACGCCGGAAAAATCTATCTCGTCGCAATCGCTTTTCAAAACCTTGTTATCCTGATAGGAAAGCATTATATTAAAAGGCGAGGCCTCCGAATTCGCAAGCGCCTTTATCCTTCTAAGAGGAAATCGCTGATGGCGGAGAAGCTCAAGCCAGCTTTCGGACAAACGCTCCCTGAATTCGTCAAAGCTCCACTCCTCCGATATTTCCGTGAAAAAAGGGACGGTGCTTACAAACATCCCTGTTGTCTTTCTGAAAATCCGGCCGGAGCGGTTAAATACCGGAACGCCGACCGTAAACCTGTCTCCGCATCCGCGGCGCTTAAGGTACACGGCCAGAGCCATATAAAACACAAGAAACGGTGCTATCCTGTTTTTCGCGCAGTAGGAGGAAACGGCTTCGTTGAGGTGCGCCGGCAGGTCGAAGCTCTTTTGCTTCCCCACCGGAGAAATAGATGCGCTCTTTAAGTTTTTCAGCGATACCGGCTCGCTTTCCTTTTCGGTTATAAGCTTCCAGTACTCCCTGTCCTTTCTGCAGGCCGCCGAAGCAAGATATTTCTGTTCGTCCTCCACAAAAAGAGAATAGCTAGGCAGGGTTTCCGCTTCTGGGGTTTTTCCGGATACCAAATCTATGTAGGCCTGCCCTATCCGGTTGCACAGCGAAACCTGGGTCCAGCCATCGGATATTATATGATGCGTTATTACGAGAATTCCCGCCGTGTCGTCCCTTATCTTCATTATAATGAACCTGTAAAGCGGAGAATCATAAAAATTGAGGGCTTCCCTTGTGACGGCCTCTTCCCAATCCCTTATGCCGTTTTCATCTGTCATTGAAAAATCGATGATCTGAAAACGCGACTCCTTATAGGGAACGTGGTACTGCCACGGTCTGCCCTCTTTGATTGTAAGCTGGGTTCTGAGCGAAACATCGTTTGAAATAACATGGTTCAAGGCCTTTTCCAAAAGGAGAAAGTCAATTTTGCCCCTAAAGCGTATCGTCGAGCTTATAGAATTTATTGACGTCCCGGAAAAGGCTCTTTCCAAATCCCAGATATTCTTCTGGTTTGAAGACAGCGGAAACAGTTCTCCGAGCGCCCCTGCCATTACTTTCAAGATGCCCACATCCCAAGATAATTTTCGTAGGGAATTAATTCTTGCACAAGGATAATTGTATAGTAATAATCCTCAAAAATCAATAATTAATTCCAATATAAGCACCTATGTTACAATATTTTACATTTGATTTTTTTTATAATAGAATAAACGCTGCAACCTTTTACGCTTATAAAAAGTATTAGGGGTGAGGATGGTTTTATGAACGAGAACACCAAGACGCACGAGTCGGCCGACCCGCGAATTCTAATTGAGAAATACTCTTCCGCCGTGTACCGCATCGCATACTCCTATACAGGCAACAAGCATGACGCCGAGGATATCATGCAGGAGGTGTTTCTGCGGTACCTGGGGAAACTGCGCTCATTTTCCTCCCCAGAGCATGAAAAAGCCTGGTTCCTGAGGGTCGCGGTAAACTGCAGCAAATCATTCCACAACTCTGCATGGCGGCGTAAAATCATCCCCATCGAAGACTGCGGAGAACTTGCGGACAGCAATGAACAGAACGACTGCGAACTGCCCGTATTCGAGGCAGTAATGTCCCTTCCCCCAAAGCAGCGCCTCTGCGTCCACCTGTATTACTACGAGGACCTTTCAATCAAGCAGATTTCCGAAACAAGCGGAATGCCTGAATCAACGGTCAAGTCACATCTTTTCAGGGCAAGGGCTGCGCTTGAGCAGAAGCTGAGAGGAGATTACCATGTTAAATGAAGACTGGAAAAAAGAATACAAAACCGGAATGGATAGAGTTAGTCCATCCCGGGAATCTATCGATAATTTACTGAACGTCATGACATCGAAAGCCTCCGCGCGAAATATATCCCCGCGCACTTTAAGGAGGCTGATGCCTTTCGCCGCATGCTTTTTGCTCGTTGCGGCGCTTGCGATACCTTTATCGAAGCAGATAAGCGGCGGCAGGAGCGTTCCGCTCGCCAGCGGGACGGGAGGGCAAGTTGCGGCTCCCTATGTCGATTTAAGCGGCGCGGCCCCTGCATCTGAAGATAAATTCTCGGCCGCGACGGCGCCTGCTTCGACGCCATCCTCAGAAATTAGCTCCCCAGCTACCCGTACCTCTCTTTCCCCCTCCGAAACCGCCTCATCGGACAAAGGCGACTATTCAGAGCTGTACAACGTGATGTCCAAGCTTCAGTCGAAGGGTACCGTCAGGGCATATACCTCAGCCGGCGCGGAATCCGCAAACAAGGCGCCTTCCGCTCCCGCCTCGGATTCCGCGGCTTCCCAGGGCTATTCGGACACAAATATTCAGGTTGCAGGCGTGCAGGAATCCGACATAGTCAAGACCGACGGAAAATATATATACAGCCTTGCCGGTGAAAAGCTGAGTATCGTAAAAGCGGAAAACGGAGCCCTCGCAATGGCTTCGCAAATCCCCATCAGCGTAAAGGACAGCAGCGGCAGGCAGTCTAGCGGCGCTTTCGAGATGTATGTGTCCGGGGATCGGCTGATCGTGCTGAGAAACAGCTACGAGTATCATATAATGGCCGCGGAACCCGAATCCTCCAATGATTCAAGAGTCATCGCCCCCTCAATTTGGCCGCCTCGTTCAAAATCATTCGTGTCGGCGGATATTTACGACATCAGCGACAGGACGTCCCCCAAGCTGCTCAATTCCTTTTCCCAGGACGGGTCCTTTGTTTCCTCGAGAATGATTGACGGGGTTTTGTATCTCCTTTCCAACAAAGGCGTGTACGGCGAGATCGTCAGGGAGCGCCCCGACACCTTTGTGCCCCAGGTATACTGCGGCGCCGAAGCCTCTCTTATATCGCAAAAGGATATTTCAGTAGGCATAGACCCCGAAAAAAGCGGAGGCTCGGCACAATATCTAATTGTTGCAGGAATCGATACCTCAGGAAACGGAAAACTCGTTTCAAACAAGGCTGTGCTCGGCTACGGAAGCCAGATTTACTCGAGCAGGACAAATCTCTACGTTACATCATATTCGGGTATTACGGAGGGCAGCACCTACACCGGAGCCACAAAGCTTCACCGCTTCTCCCTGAATTCCGGGAACATATCGCTTGAAGCCGAGGGTACCGTTCCCGGTTCGGTATTGAACCAGTTCTCGATGGATGAGCACGCGGGCTGCTTCAGGATAGTCACCACCGTATATTCCTACACCGTGTCCGTCGGAGGCACCGACAAATCCGCATGGTCCTCTGTCTCGCAGAGCAGGCAGTACAACAGCCTTTATACTCTGGATTCCAACCTGAAAATAAAGGGAAAAATCGAGGATCTTGCACCCGGAGAGCGCGTTTATTCGGCCAGATTTATCGGAGATACCGCATATTTTGTTACCTTCAGGCAGGTGGATCCCCTGTTTGCAGCCGACCTTTCCGATCCGGCCAACCCCAGAATCCTCAGCGCGCTTAAAATTCCGGGCTTTTCACAGTATCTGCACCCCTATTCGGACGGCCTGCTTTTCGGTCTGGGGCACGACGCAGACGCCGACAGCGGCAAGGCAGGCTACCTTAAGCTTTCCATGTTCGATATTTCCGATCCGAAAAACGTAAAAGAGCTGTCAAAGCTCGTCATCGACGGAACCTACTACTCCGAGGCAAGCTATAACCACAAAGCCGTATTGGCAGACGCCGCAAAAAACATCATAGCCTTCCCCGCCGACGGGAAATACCTTATTTACTCCTATTCCAGGGAGCAGGGCTTCAAGCGGGAGGCTTCGATATCCGCCGGTTCGAGCATGAAATACGGCTATAATATGCGCGGACTTTATATAGGAGATGTCTTCTATGTGGTTTCAGCCGAGGGAATATCCTCCTACGCTGTAAAAGGTTACTCGCAGATTTCAAAAATAAGCTTCTGACAGCCCGGCTTAATGAATAAAATCACGAGGCCTCCGGTTTTCGGAGGCCTCGTGATCCAGCTTGTCAAAGAACTTGTTTACACAAAAAAGCTTCGCAGAATTTCCGCCGCGAATGGCGGAAAAAAGTCAAATCTGTCATTTCCGGCGGCGTGTACGTCGGAAATGACACCTCTCATGTCGGGCGCGGCAGAGCGTCCGTCATTAAGCCCCCTTGTCAAAAAAGCCCTTTGGGCTTTTTTGACAGTCTGAATCACGAGGCCTCCGGTTTTCGGAGGCCTCGTGATCATTATCAGGTTATCATATCCATTAATATGTTTTTATAATTGAACGACTTCACCGTTTCAAAAAACGCATCGATGTTATCGAACTCGGTCAGAGGAGGGATGTCGCATCCGGAAGATATCATAAAGTTTTTATGCCCCCTGCAGCTTTCCAGCACCTTTATGGTCGCTATCCTCGCCATCCTCGGGGTGCCGTTTCTGAAGACCTTGGAGGGGCTGACGTTGCCCATCACAAGGCAGTCCGGCGGCATTTTCATAAGCATTTCCTTCATGTCCACCGCGTCGCCGAAATGGTAAGCTATGCAGCCTGTGCTTTTTATCTCCTCGGTAAGCCTGTTTGCATCCGAACCGCAGTTATGGTAAATCACTATAAAGTTTTTGTCCTGAGTCTTTTGAACGATTTCTTTTACATAATCGGACGAAAATTCCTGCATCAGGCCGGGCGAAAGCATTCCGGCCAGCGGCTCCGCCAGAACTACGCCCTGAGCTCCGATCTTCTTGTACTCAAGTATATATTTTATAAGAAAGTCGGTCGCCTTCCTGAGCACGGTATGCACCATATTCGGCTCCTCGTAGCAGTACATCATCACTTCGTTGACGTTCATAAGGCGTCCCGCCAAAGAATACGGACCTATGCATCCCGCAAAAACCGGCCTGTCCGTTATGAGCTTCATAGCCTTTCTTACGCCCTCGATGCAGATCCCGGTGCGGCCCTCTCCAAGCTCCGGTACGCGGAGCGCATCCGCCTCCTTTTGGCTGGAAACTACGCTTCCCAGAATAGTGGGCACTTCGTCAGCCGCGTATACGGTCTTTGAACCGAACGCCTCGGCCTCAACGGAAAGATCCATAAAGCTTACCGAAGCAGGCATCTCGTATTTGTCGGCAAGCATCTTCATTCCGAGAGCCTGAAGATTGCTGTCTGAAACAAGCTCCCTTACCGTGACGAACAAAAGCTGGACCGACGGGAACGACAGGATTGGCAAAGCCTTGGTCTCCTCGTCGTTGATCATTTTCTCCACCCATTTGAACATATTCATAGTGCAAGCCCTCCTTATTCCATACTGGATACTTCCATACCATTATCTTCTATAAATCGATATTTTTATATCAAATTATTTGAATGGTTTGTGTGATTTTACTATTATTTGTCTGATATTTTTATCAAATTGTACTATAATAGTATTATTGGTAAAATATTTAAGTTAGGATTTCATTTATCAGTGAAAATAATGTATCTTCGGGCTTAAAATAAAAGTAAAATAAATCAGACGCTGCCGATTCGCGGCAGCGTCTGATGGTCTTAGTTTATTTTCTGTTGCGAATGTATTCCGGGAAGAGCTCCTCGTCCGACGGAACTATCGCCGGGATCGGTTTGGAAACAACGGTGTAGTTCACGAACTGCTTCCAGGTGACGTTCTCGCTGGTGCTGTTGTAACCCCAGGTGGAGCAGCCGAGGGTCATTGTAACAGGCATCCCGTTGCCCCATGAGCCGCTGTTTGCAAGCGCCTGAGGCTGATTTACCATAATTCTGGATACCGTCATGCGGCGCGCCAGAGCGTCCACCTGCTCGTCGTTATTGGTGTGTATGCCGCAGCTGTGTCCGTTGCCCATGTAGCTGAGGCAGCCCGCAATCTTGTCCATTGCGTCCTCGAAGCTCTTTGCCTTGATGAGAGTCGTTACGGGGCTCAGCTTTTCGCCCGTGAAGGGATAGTCCTGTCCGAAGCCTCCGTTTTCCTCTACCATAATAAACTTGGTGGTCTCGGGAGCTTTAAGTCCGATGGCCTTTGCCATATCGTAGGCTTTCATCGCAACAAGAGTTCTAGAAAGCTCGTGGTTTGCGGGCCATTCTGGCCACAGCGCCTTGCGAAGCATTTCCTTTTCCTCGCTGCCCTCCTTGATGAGGTATCCGCCTTCGGCCTCGAGAGCCTTTACGAATTCATCGTAGATAGCCTCGTGGATTATCGTTTCGTTTTCAGAGGAGCAGGATGTGGAATTGTCAAAGGTTTTTGAGAGCATTATTTTGTGAGCCGCGTCGGCAAGGTTTGCGGATGGGTCAATATAGGTTGCGACGTTTCCGGTTCCTACGCCGATTGCCGGAGTTCCGGAGCTGTATGCCACGCGAACCATCGGGGTTCCTCCGGTAGCCGCGATATAATCGCACTGCGCCATCATTTCGTGCGTTACCTCTATCGAGAACTTGTCCGGATCGACGGCGATTATGAGATCCTCGGGCGCGTCGTACTTCTTCAGAACGTCTCTGATGTAGTTCACGACGTACTGGAGAGTCTTCTTTCCTCTCGGGTGCGGGGACATGATGATAGCATTCCTGCCCTTGAGAGCCCAGAGCGCTTTGACGACCGGCGTAGCCTCTCCGTTTGTTACCGGGATAAGAGCCGCTATTACCCCGACCGGCTTGATATACCTGACGAGCTGCTTCTCTGTGTTCTTTTCGACAATTCCGACCGAAATTTCGTCCTTCATGTCGTTCCAGACGCCTTTTGCCTTATTGTATATCTTGTTGAACTTGTCCTGAACGACACCCATGCGGGATTCCTCTACGAGCATCTTGGCGGCAGTCATGCGGAAATCCTCGTTCAGCGCAGCCCATGTAACGGCCGCGCAGAGCTCGTTGACTCTGGCCTGGTCATAGCCCTCGGCTATCGCCTGCGCTTTTTTCGCTCTCGCGTAGAGCTCCTGTACATAAAGTTTCGCTTCGTTCCTGTCCATATTATGCACTCCTTATATTATACTTTATTATCATAGTCAACTCCGGTACGAACATTAAAGCGCTAGTTTCACTGCGTTTTCATTTTAATATTGCGTTCTGAGTTTGTCAAATCAATAAAAAAACCCTGCCTAAAAAAATGACATAACGCCTTGTGAACGTGTTCATAATGCCTTTATGTTTTCAAGCAGAAAATTGCTTTTATTTGCATAACATGTTATAATTATCTTAATACTTATAACTGTCCGGGGAGAATTTATGGAAAGCTTGGAGAATCTGCGCGAATCCTGCCTGCGCTGCGACCGCTGCGCCCTGCACGAAACGCGCACCAATGTTGTTTTCGGGGTAGGAAATCCCGAGGCCGAGGTAATGTTTATCGGAGAAGGTCCGGGAGAGCAGGAGGATTTGACAGGCGAGCCTTTCGTAGGGCGCGCCGGGAAGCTTTTGGACGACATGCTGTCAATAATCGATCTCGACCGCACGAAGATATACATCGCCAACATCGTCAAATGCCGCCCGCCAAAAAACAGAGACCCTCTCAACACCGAACAGGACGCCTGCATAGGCTGGCTCCGCAGGCAGACAGCGCTCATCAAGCCGAAAATCATAGTTTGTCTCGGCCGGATAGCAGCAATGCGCATTATTACCCCGGATTTTAAGATCAGCTCCGACCACGGCTGCTGGTACGAGTCAAACGGCGTTAAAATGACGGCTATATACCACCCCGCGGCGCTCCTTCGCGACCCCAGAAGACGGCCGGAGACCTTCATTGATCTCAAGGAGCTTCAACGAATGATAAAAATGGTCTGTACGAGGACATATATTTAAGGAGTTTTTCTGTGATTGAATTCAAAAAAGTAGAAATATCGGACAAGGAATGGATGGACAGGCACTTCCTGGCCGAAAGCTCGAGAAGCAGCGAATTTTGCTTTACCAACGTGTTTACCTGGGGCAGCTTCTTCAACCTCACCGTCGCCGAGGTCGAAGGCATGCTTGTGTTCAACAGCAAAATCGGCGGGAAAGAATATTATTCCTTCCCCATAGGAAATGGCAATCTGCGCTCGGCCATTCTGGCCATAACAAAGGACGCTGAGGAGCGAAAGCGCCCTTTTATTATGAGGAGCATAACCGCCGAAAACACCGAAAAAATTGACATACTCTTTCCCTGCCACTTCAAATTCATAAAGCACAGGGAGTATTTCGACTATGTATATTCCGCCGAAAAATTAGCTACCCTTTCCGGAAAGCAGCTTCACTCAAAGCGCAACCACATCAACAAGTTCGAGCAGACTTACAAATGGTCCTTCGAACCGATAGACGAAACGAATATTTCGGAATGCGTTCTCCTCAACGCGGAGTGGGTGCGCCGCCACGTCACTCCAGAAAACCTGGAGAATTACCGCTACGAGATGGAAGCCATAGACAAGGTATTCAAAAACTACAAAGCTCTTAAGCTCGAGGGCGGAATACTGTACGCGGACGGGCGGCCCGTGGCGTTCACCATAGGAGAGAAGCTATGCGCCGATACCTATATAGTGCATTTTGAGAAAGCGTATTCCGACATAAACGGAGCCTACCCGATGGTGAACCGCGAATTTGTAAGATACGTGCTTAAAATGCATCCGGAGATCGTTTACATCAACAGAGAAGACGACATGGGTTCGGAAAACCTCCGAAGGGCAAAAAAATCCTATTACCCTGAATTTCTGGTTGAGAAATACACCGCCGTACCGCTGTAAAAGGAGGTTTCGATGACTGTATTCCGGATTGCTACAAAGGAGGACCTCCCGCAGCTTGTAAGCCTTTGGACCCGCTGTTTCGGCGACGGCGCGGATTTCGTCCAACGCTTTCTGGACCATTTCGGCTGTGAAATCGCAGTCGTTTCGGAATCGGCCGGGGCAGTTTCCGCCGCCGCCTATGTGATACCAACCGGAGGAATACGCTTTCCCGGAGGGGAAAGCCGAAGCTGCTCATATATCTATGCGCTCTCCGTATTGCCCGAGTACCGCGGGGGCGGTCTCGGGAAGGAGATTACCCATGCCGCAGTGCGTTTTTCAGCGGAGCGCGGATACGATTATGCCGTGCTCAAGCCCTCCGGCGCATCGCTCTTTGAATTTTACGCAAAGCTCGGCTTTAAACCCTTTTCATATGCAAACGAAATCCGCTTTGAAGGTACGGCGCCTCTCATTAATTGCTGTGATTATTCGCTTAGGCCCGTTTCGCCGTCCGGATATGCCGAGCTTAGGGAGGAGCTTTTGAAGGACAGGGCGCATATTTCCCTTTCGCTCAGGCAGGCGGAATACCAGGCCAAGCTCGGGAGGCTTTTTTCTCTTGAGTCCCGTAACGCCAGAGGCTGCGCCGCAATCGAGGCGCATAAGGGCTTTATGAACGTGAAGGAGCTTTTAGTTCCCGAGATCGCGCCCTACACGGCCGTTTCAGCGATAGTCGGCGCTTTTCCCGCAGAGAAATATCATATATTCTCCCCTGTTTTTGACAAAAGCACGGCCGTGCCGACCGGAATGGTATATCCGCCTTTGAAAGCCGGATATGAAAGTCCTTTTCTCGGGCTTGCTTACGATTAATGATTAATGGCGCGTCAGAAACGCGCCATTAATCTTGTCAAAAAACTTGTTTACAGCAAAAAAGCTTCGCAGAATTTCCGCCGCGAATGGCGAAAACAAAGTCAAATCTGTCATTTCCGGCGGCGTGTACGTCGGAAATGACACCTCTCATGACGGGCGCGGCAGAGCGGCCGTCATTAAGCCCCCTTGTTGAAAAAGCCCTTTGGGCTTTTTCGACAGTCTGTGGCGCGACAGAAACGCGCCATTAGTTTTTTTACTTATATAACCTTCATTTGCTTTCCCGCTGTGTTTCTCATAAGGCGCTTTGTGCCGGCAGTCTCGAAAGCGACCTCCATCAGGGCGTCGCCGCCCATGGGCTGTACGGAAACGACAACTCCTTTACCGAAGGCCTTGTGCTCCACGGCGTCGCCCTTTTTGAAATCAAAGGATGCGGTCTGCCTGTCCTGAGGATGGGCAAAAGAAAGCGGGGCCTTTGTTTTTGCGGCCGCCGGCGGCTGCTTCGGAGGATTCTCAAAGCCGCCGAAGCTGTAAGAAACCTTAGGTCTGGGCCTGTCGATAAGGGAATCCGGTATCTCGTCCACAAAGCGTGAAATCCTGTTTGCGGAGGTTCTGCCGAAAAGCATCCTGTGATGCGCGTTTGTAAGAAAAAGCCTGCTTTTGGCTCTTGTTATCGCCACATAGCAGAGCCTTCTCTCCTCTTCCAGCTCCTCGGGGTCCACGGCCGCGATACCCGGGAATATCCCCTCCTCGACGCCGACTATAAAAACTGTCGGGAACTCAAGCCCCTTCGCGCTGTGCATTGTCATCATAACAACGGAATCGCCGTTTTCGTCATACTGATCCATATCGGTATAAAGGGCTATCTCATCAAGGAACTCGGCTAGAGTGCCCCGCTCGCGTTCCTTGAGAAAGCTTATTATGTTTGTTTTAAGCTCTCTTATATTCTCAAGTCTTGAGGCGTTTTCTACGCTTTCCTTTTCCTCCAGCATTCTTATGTAGCCGGTTTTTTCAAGCACCATATCATAGAACTCGTCAAGCGGCAGCACTTCGGACTGCGCGCGCAGGCCCTCGATAAGCTCCGCAAATGCGGCGAGCTTCGCCGCCGCTTTCTGCAGGTCGGGGTATCTGTCCGCTCCCCTGATCGCAGCGTAGGCGGAGATGTTTTCAAACCTTGATATCCTCTCGATGTCCTCGACAGTCCTGCTGCCTATCGCCCTGGCCGGGACATTGATAATGCGCTTAAGGCGCAGGTCGTCTTCAGGATTGTTTATAACGCATAGATACGCCAGTATGTCCTTTATTTCGGCGCGGTCGAAGAAACGGACGCCGCCTATCACCCGGTAAGGTATGCCGTTTCTCTTGAAAGCATATTCGAGCTGGTTAGACTGGGCGTTCATTCGGTATAAAACCGCGAAGTCTCGCCAGTTCTCGCCTTTGGCGTAGCCCTCCAGTATCCTGGCCGCTACATACTGCGCCTCCTCGCTTTCATTAGCGGCGGTGTAGAGGGTTAGCGCCTCTCCCTTTTCGTTTTCCGTCCACAGCTCCTTGCCCTTGCGCCCTCGATTATTGGAGATGACGGAGTTTGCGGCGCCAAGTATGCTGCCCGTCGAGCGGTAATTCTGCTCCAGCCTGATTGTCCGGGCGTTCGGGTACTGATTTTCAAAGTCGAGTATGTTTTTTATCGTGGCGCCGCGGAACTTATATATGCTCTGGTCATCGTCACCGACTACGCAGATGTTTTTCCACTTGCCGGCGAGGGCGCTCGCAAGTAGGTATTGTAGATTGTTTGTATCCTGATATTCGTCGATCAGCACATATCTGAATTTGTTCTGATAATATTCGCGCGTCTCGGCGTCGGTGAGCAAAAGCCTGACGGTATACAGGATAAGATCGTCGAAGTCGAGCGCGTTCGCGTTTTTAAGGCGTTTTGCGTACTCCATATATAGCTCGCCGATCTTTACCTTTCGGAAGTCGTTTCTCTTTTCGGCTTCCTTAATGTATTCTGCAGGACTCAGCATTTTGTCCTTTGCCGCGCTTATCTGGGAAAGAACCATCCGGGGAGCGAATGTCTTGTCGTCGAGATCGAAGTCCTTTATTATTCGCTTCATAACGGTCATGCTGTCTGTCGCGTCGTAAATTGTAAAGCCTTTTGAGAAGCCCAGCCGCCCGATGTCGCGGCGAAGGATGCGGACGCATGCGGAATGGAAGGTGGATGCCCATATGTCGAGAGCCGAGCTTCCGAGCATTTTCTCGAGTCTGACCTTCAGCTCGTCCGCCGCCTTGTTGGTAAAAGTGATGGCTATAAGCCGCCAGGGCTCCGCCGGCTCAATGGACGCAAGGCTCCTCGCCCTCTCGGCTTTCTCCGCATCCGGATTTCTTGCATACTCCTCGAGAAACTTCAGGTCGTCTTCGTTCGCAAATGGCGGAACTTCGGAGCTGTCCGAGCCGCGTCCGTATTTTATCAGATTCGCTATGCGGTTTATGAGTACGGTCGTTTTTCCGCTGCCTGCCCCAGCAAGCAAAAGCAGCGGTCCCTCCGTTGTGAGGACCGCTCTTCTCTGCATATCGTTCAGATGGGAAAACTCCCTCTCTATTACCGCTCTTCTCGCTTTTATATATCTTTCCTGAAACGTCATAACACACCAACCCAGTCTGATCGGCTTATTATAACATATATTGGCCCCTATTAAAAGGTTTTTAACATACATTTTAACCCGGGCCGCATTTTATCCTGTTATGAGAGCTGCTTTCTCAAAAGCTCTATGGCGCGCTTTTCTATCCTGGAGACCTGCACCTGCGACACTTTAAGTATTTTTGCCGCCGAGTCCTGCGTCAGGCCTTTATAATATCTCAGTTTGATTACAAGTTTTTCGCGTTCCGGAAGCAGCTCAAGCGCTTCCTTAAGCGCCAGGCTCTCCAGCATCTTTTCCTCCTGGAGAAAATCGCCAAGCACCCCTTCGAGAGTCAGGCCATCCTCGCCCATTTCGCGCTGAAGGGAATCTGCGCACGCGGTTGCCGTCTCAGCGGTCGCTATATCTTCTACCGTGAAGCCGGTCACTTCGGAAATTTCTGATAAAAAAGGATCGCGCCCCAGCTTTTGCTCGAGCGATACTCTTGCGTTTTTTATCGTCTGAGCGCGCTCCTTCACGCTGCGGCTCACTTTCACAGTCCCGTCGTCGCGGAGAAACCTTCTTATTTCGCCCGTGATTTTCGGAACCGCATAAGTTGAGAACTGAGTGCCGTAGGAGCTGTCAAATCCCTGTATGGCTTTGATAAAACCCATGCAGCCGAGCTGATAAAGGTCGTCGCTGTCCACGCCCCGCCCGAAAAACCTTCGGACGATGCTCCAGATCAGCGCCGAATTTTCCACAAGCATCTGCTCCGCCGCCGCTTTATCGCCATTTTTTGCCGCTTTGAGAAGCTCAGTGTCAAAGCCGCTCATTTTATACTTCCCGCTCTGTAAGAAAGCCTCCGGCGCATAGTTACTGTCGTGCCCTTTCCTAACGACGATTTGACCTTGAGCTTGTCCATAAAGCTCTCCATTATTGTAAAGCCCATGCCTGAGCGTTCGAATCCCCCCGTAGTAAACATAGGTTCCATGGCCTTTGCGACGTCCTCTATTCCCCTGCCCCAGTCCTGAACCACAATCTCCAGGGTGTTGTCGTCGAATATCCGTCCTCTAAGGCTTATTTTACCTATAACATCGGGATAAGCGTGCACGATGGAGTTTGTTACGGCCTCGCTGACAGCGGTTTTTATGTCTCCGAGCTCGTCCAGCGTCGGGTCGAGCTGGGCCGCAAAGCATGCCGCCACTGAGCGCGCCAGACTCTCGTTGCTGGATTTGCTGGGGAATTCTATCTTTATGTAATTGACCGTATTCATTTTTTCTTTCCCTCCATGCATATGATTTTTTCCAGACCCGACATCTCAAGCACCCTCCTCGACTGATTGCTGAGGTTGAGCACCTTAAGCTCCCCTCCCAGCTCCTTCATCCTTTTATACGCCTTTACCAGCACGGCGATTCCCGAGCTGTCCATAAACCCAACGTCCTTCATGTCCAGTATGCATACATTCGGCAGGCATTTGTCTATGTCGCTGCAGATGTTCTCTATAAGCCCTCTCGCGGCATGATGATCGATTTCGCCGTGCAGTTTTATAACGAGCTTCCCTTGCCCGAATTCAGTAGCAATTTTCATACGCATCCCCCTGAGGCCGCGGAAAAATTCCGCACGATTTTAACAGGCGTTTCCGCCTGCGCCATAAACAGTCTTTTGCTTTCATTTCCCGCCGCATGCTTATGCATTGTGCGCCATATGTAAAAAAACATCGTGTATCCGGATTAGTTTTCCCGATACACGATGAATTATACGTTATTGAGTTCAAAAATTTTGTCACATTATTTGAGCGCGCGCAAACTCTCTTTCAGATTTTCTATAAGCGAACGCAGCTTTTCCGCCCGCTCCTTTTCCGCCTTTACGACCGCCTCGGGAGCCTTTGACACAAAGCCCTGATTATTCAGTTTAGCCTCGGTGCGCTCAAGGTTTTCTTCCGAAGCCCGTATCTCCTTTTCGATCCGCTCCCGCTCCTTCTGAAGGTCGACGAGTTCGGCCATCGGCATATAGAGCTTGGCGTCGTTGGTAACTACTCCCGCCATGTTTTCAGCTTCCGCGGGAACGGTATCTGTGATTGAAAGCTCTCCGGCAAAGGCAAGCTTGGAGAGATAGACGCGTCCGGCTTCAAATATTTCGGGCTTGTCCGTCACTATCGTAAGGTGCGGTTTCTTTGACGGCGGCACGTTCATCTCCGCCCGGCGGACGCGGACCGCCTTTACGGCGTTCATGATTATCTCAAATTTCGCCTCGTCTTCGGGAAAGCTTATTTTATCCGAAAATTCAGGATACTTTTCTATCATCAGAGCCTCGCCATCGTGCGGCAGCGCCTGCCATATCTCCTCCGTTATAAAAGGCATGAACGGATGCAGAAGCTTCAGCGTCTCCGTAAGGACATATAGCAGAACCTTCTGAGCGCCCGTCTTTGCGGCCTCATCCTCGCCGTTAAGGCGGGGCTTGGTAAGCTCTATATACCAGTCGCAGTAGCTGTCCCAGATGAAATCGTATATCTTGTTCGCTGCAATCCCGAGCTCGAATTTATCAAGGTTTTCGTTCACTTCTCTGACCAGCCCGTTCAGCTTTGAGAGTATCCACTTGTCCTCAAGCTCAAGCCTTTCCGGAAGCTCGTTTTTATCTATCGTCAGGTTCATCATGACGAAGCGCGAAGCGTTCCATATCTTGTTTGCGAAATTCCGCATGGCTTCGCAGCGCTCGTTATAGTAGCGCATGTCGTTTCCGGGGCTGTTTCCCGTAATGATATTGAAGCGCAGGGCGTCGGCGCCGTAGTTCTCTATGACTTCAATCGGGTCTACGCCGTTGCCGAGCGATTTTGACATTTTCCTGCCCTTGTCGTCGCGTATGAGGCCGTGGAACAGGACGGTCTTAAAGGGCACTTCCTTCATATGCTCCATGCCGGAGAATATCATTCGCGCAACCCAGAAGAAGATGATGTCGTAGCCCGTAACAAGAACGCTCGTAGGATAAAAATACTCGAGATCCGGCGTTTTGTCCGGCCATCCCAGAGTTGAGAATGGCCATAGAGCGCTTGAAAACCATGTGTCGAGCACGTCCTCGTCACGTTTGATATTTTTGCTTCCGCATTTTTCGCAGCGGTCCGGATCCTGCCTGCTGACAGTGATATGCCCGCAATCCTGGCAGTACCAGGCCGGTATCTGGTGCCCCCACCAAAGCTGACGCGATATGCACCAGTCGTGGGCGTTTTCCATCCAATTGTTGTAGTTCTTTACAAAGCGGTCAGGGACGAACCTTATCCTGCCGTCTCTTACTACTTCCAGAGCCTCTTTTGCAAGCGGCCCCATCTTCACAAACCACTGCGGACTGGTGAGCGGTTCGACCGTCGTTCCGCAGCGGTAGCAGGCCCCGACGCTGTGGCTGTGAGGCTCGACCTTCACGAGCTGTCCGAGAGCCTCAAGATCGCTCACAATCCTCTTTCTGGCCTCGTACCTGTCCAGTCCCTCGTACTTGCCGCCGTTTTTATTTATTTTTGCGTCCTCGTCCAGTACCAGCACATGCTCGAGATTGTGCCTCAGCGCGACCTCGAAATCGTTGGGGTCATGGCAGGGCGTCATCTTGACGCAGCCGGTTCCGAACTCCATGTCCACATACTCGTCGGCGATAACGGGTATTTCCCTGTTCATGAGCGGCAGAATTACAGTCTTGCCTATGAGATGCCTGTACCGCTCATCCTCCGGATTAACCGCGACGGCGGTATCCCCGAGCATGGTCTCGGGACGGGTCGTGGCTACGACGACATATTCGTCGCTGCCTTTCACATAGTATTTTATGTGCCAGAAATTTCCCGCCTTCTCCTCATGCTCCACCTCGGCGTCGGAGAGCGCCGTCCGGCAGTCGGGGCACCAGTTTATTATCCTGTTCCCCTTATATATCAGCCCTTTTTCATACAGCGAAACAAACACCTCGCGGACGGCTTTGGAACAGCCCTCGTCCATCGTGAAGCGCAGCCTGTCCCAGTCGCAGGAAGAGCCTAATGTCTTTAGCTGCTGGATTATCCTGCCTCCGTACTGCTCCTTCCATTCCCAGACCTTTTCGAGGAATTTCTCGCGCCCGAGGTCATAGCGTGAAACGCCCTGTTTCCTGAGGTTTTCCTCCACTTTTACCTGAGTGGCAATGCCGGCGTGGTCTGTTCCCGGCACCCAGAGCGCGCTGTACCCCTGCATTCTTTTTGTGCGGATGAGCACGTCCTGCAGGGCCACGTCGAAGGCATGCCCCAGGTGGAGCTGGCTTGTGACGTTCGGGGGCGGTATCACTATCGTAAAAGGCTCCTTTTCGGGGTCTATCCGGCCCTTAAAGTAGCCGCCCTTGATCCACATATCATATATTTTTGACTCTACGGATTTGGGATCGTATATCTTCGGCAGTTCCTTCATTGTTTCATATCCTTTCGAATGCTGGGAATGTACGTTTCAGCTCATATATATCTTCTGTTTATCAGGCTAACAACATCGCCTTTATAATTGTCTACGGCAATGCGCTTCAAATGCATCAGCGATGAAGTATCGCCCTTTATTATTGTGTTTATTCCTTCGTTGATAGTCAGCGTGATCTTATACCCGAGGGACTCCAGTATTTTTTCGCTCAGCGGGGTGTTATAGCCGTTTGGGTATGTATAGGCGATCGGCTTGTAGTCCATGTTCTCCTCTATAAGCGAAGTAATGGTTTTCGTATCGCTTACAAAGGCTTTTATGTAGCGCTCATAGTCCTCGTCCTGACGCTTCAAAACCCCGTGGCGCGTGACCTTCCCGTTAGGGTCGTAGTCGTGCATCCTGTAAGAGTGAGCCTCGATATGAACGGTTTCAGATCTGTACATCTCCTTAGCCTCGCTCCAGCCAAAATGCGGTATGACTCCAGAATGATCCTTTATGCCCACCCAGCAGCCTATCACGGATATCTCCGCCTTCATGCCCAGCTCCTTGAGCACCGGATAAGCATGCTCATAGTTGCTGTAATAGCCGTCGTCAAAAGACACTATGACCGGCTTTTCCGGCAGCTCTTTTCCGTTAGCGGCATATTCATAAAGATCCCTGTAAAAAATGGTGCTGAAGCCGGCTTTCTTGAGGTTTTCCATATCCTCGCGAAATTTGGCGGGAGTAGTGTAGCCCGGGGAATTTGAAATATGGTGGTACAGAAGTATGGGTACGGTCACGGATTCGAGCCCGCTCGGCTCTTTATAATATTTCGACCACACCCTGTAAAGCATGGCTGCCGCTTCGGCTCTGCTCAGATTCTCTTTGGCCTTGAACGCACCGTCCGCGTAGCCCGTCAGAATACCCATGGAATAGGCAAGCCTTATGCTTTTGAGATTGACCGGGTCTATTTCATTTTTATTTTCTATTTTCGGCGCTAAAAAAACCGAGGCTTCTTTAGCTATTTGCGGGAAAAAGGCAGTTATCGCAATCTTGACGGCAAGCTCCCTTGTTATCGGTTTTGAATAGTCCGCGGAAGGCACGTCCTTATCCTTTACCCAGTTCATGTAGTTCGCATATTTTATCGCGGCTTCCGGCGAGTATCCGCTTTTTTCAAGCTTTGTATCGTCCATTCCGGTCATGCGGCAGGCCGCGGCAATGAATTCAGCAACCGTTACGCTGCTGTCCGGCGAAAAATTTCCGCCCACATAACCCCTGAGAAAGCCCTTCTCGCTCAGATATGTAATATACGGATACGCCCAGTGCTTCTCCGGCACGTCGTTATAGCGCGCAGGCGGGTCGGAGGAAGGCAGCGACGCAAAAGCGGTGATAATGCAGATAAGCAGCGCCGAAATCTTGAAAATGGTTCTTTTCTTGGCGGCAAAAAAGCTCACAGCCGCTTCGAAGAAACGCTTCGGAAACGCTTTTGCGGCATGCGCCGTTTCATTGGGAGGCAGAGCGGCTTTTTTAAGAAAAGATGAGGCCAGGTTCCTCATTTTCCAAAAAAGCGCCTTCAAATCCGGAGCCCGGAATTTGCTGACCGACTGCCGGGACTCGTTTTCCGCCGGCTTTAATCTGAAAACGCTCCCCCTCAACCCATGCACCCCCGAAAGCTGTGTAGATAACTATGATATTATACTAAAACGCAAAGTTTTTGTAAATATTATTTTCTTTTTTCCTGTTTTAGTATATAATATGCAAATAATCAGCGAAATCGGGAGTGATTCGATGGAAGAAATTTCTAAAAATTTTATCCACGCTTTTATAGAGGAAGACATAGCCGAAGGCGGGAGGTTTGCGGGCAAAAAAGTCCACACCCGTTTTCCGCCCGAACCCAACGGTTACCTTCATATAGGCCATTGCAAGGCTTTATGCATCAATTTCGGCTCAGCGGAGAAATACGGGGGGCTATGCAACCTTCGCATGGACGACACAAACCCCGCAAAGGAAGACGCGGAGTATGTGGACGCTATCAAGGAAGACATCAAATGGCTGGGATTTTCCTGGGACGACAGATTCTATTACGGCTCCGACTACTTTGAGAAAACCTACGAGCTTGCCGTGGGCCTTATAAAGAAGGGGCTAGCCTATGTATGCGAGCTTTCTCCCGAGGAGTTCAAGGCGAAACGCGGCGATCTCACCACTCCTGCGGTAAGCCCCTACCGCGATCGCCCGATATCCGAAAGTCTCGATCTGTTCAGGCGCATGAAAAACGGAGAGTTTCCCGAGGGCGCCATGACGCTGCGCGCTAAGATAGATCTCGCCTCCGGCAATTTCAATATGCGCGACCCGGTGCTTTACCGGATCCGGTATGTCAGCCATCACCGAACAGGCGACAAATGGTGCATCTACCCCATGTACGATTTCGCGCACCCTATCCAGGACGCCATAGAGGGCATCACCCATTCACTCTGTTCGCTTGAGTACGAAGACCACCGCCCTCTTTACGACTGGGTTATAAACAACACCGACGTAGAATGCAGTCCGCGCCAGATAGAATTCGCGCGGCTAAGCATCAGCTATACCGTAATGAGCAAGCGCAAGCTCAGAAAGCTGGTCGAGGAAGGTCTTGTCAGCGGCTGGGACGACCCGCGCATGCCTACGCTCTGCGGACTTCGCCGCCGCGGCTACACGCCCTCGTCCATCAGGAATTTTATAGACCGGATAGGCGTTTCAAAGGTCCCCAGCACCGTCGACTTCGCTTTTCTCGAGCATTGTCTGCGCGAGGATCTTAACCTTAAGGCAAAACGCGTGATGGCCGTCCTCCGGCCGATAAAGCTGACAATTACGAATTACCCCGACGGCAAGACGGAGCTGTTCGAGGTCGAGAACAACCCCGAAAATCCCGGCGACGGCTTCAGAACTGTCAGTTTCTCAAAAAATCTCTGGATCGAAGCGGACGATTTCATGGAAGAGCCCGTAAAGAAGTATAACCGCCTCTATCCCGGCAACGAGGTGCGCCTCAAATCCGCCTATATCGTTAAATGCACAGGCTGCGTGAAGGACGGAAACGGAAAAGTGACCGAGGTTTTGGCTGAATACGATCCCGAAACGCGCGGGGGGAACACCCCCGACGGGCGCAAGGTCCGGGGCACGATACACTGGGTTGATTCCCTGACCGCGCTGGAGGCCGAGGTAAGGGTTTACGAGAACCTTTTCACCGATCCCGATCCCGATGCGGCCGACAGGAATTTCCTTGAATTCATCAACCCGAATTCGCTTGAAACGCTGAAGAACTGCAAGCTCGAGCGCTGCCTGCAGGACGCGTCTTTCCCCGACAGCTTCCAGTTTTTAAGACTCGGCTACTTCTGTGTGGACAATAAGGATTCAAAACCCGGCTCGCCTGTTTTCAACCGCAGCGTATCGCTTAAGGACAGCTTTAAGCCGTAAAAAACGCCGCCCGGTACGACGGAACGTACCGGGCGGTATTCTCTATTTTGAGTAGACCCTGTTGAAGGCCTTTTTTCCCTTCCTGATTATTATTCCTTCGCCCATAAGCTGCTGCCTTGTGAACTTCTGGGTGAAATCGGAAACCTTTTTGCCTCCGGCCTCCACGCCTCCCTGCTCCACGGCGCGCCTGCCCTCGGATTTGGAGGATACAAGCCCGGTTTTTACAAGGAGCTCTATAATGCCGATCTCACCGTCAGCAAAATCGGAGTCCACGATTTCCGTTGAGGGCATGTTTGAAAGATCCCCTCCGGCGGAAAAAAGCGCCCTCGCCGCTTCCCTTGCCTTTCTTGCCTCTTCCTCATCGTGCACGAGCTTTGTCAGCTCAAACGCCAAAATCTCCTTGGCCGCGTTCAGCTCGCTGCCTTCCCACTTCTCCATTTTTTCTATTTCATCAAGCGGCAGGAACGTCAGCATTCGCAGGCATTTCAGAACGTCGGCGTCCTCGACGTTGCGCCAGTACTGGTAAAAATCGTAGGGAGACGTTTTTTCAGGGTCAAGCCATACCGCGCCGGACTGGGTTTTTCCCATTTTTTTGCCTTCGCTGGTCAAAAGCAAAGTGATTGTAAGCCCGTAGGCATCCTCACCCAGCTTGCGCCGTATAAGCTCGGTCCCGCCGAGTATATTTGACCACTGGTCGTCCCCGCCGCACTGGAGCCTGCAACCGTATCTTCTGAAAAGCTCGTAGAAGTCATAGCTCTGCATTATCATATAGTTGAACTCGAGGAACGTGAGCCCCTTCTCCATACGCTGCCTGTAACATTCGGCGGTCAGCATGCGGTTGACCGAAAAGTGCGGGCCGACTTCGCGCAGGAGCTGGACATAATTGAGCTCCATGAGCCAGTCCGCGTTGTTCGCCATTATTGCCTTTCCGTCGGAAAAATCAATAAACCTGCTCATCTGCTTTTTGAAGCACTCGCAGTTATGAGCAATGATTTCCGGAGTCATCATCTGGCGCATGTCCGTGCGGCCCGTCGGGTCGCCTATCATCGCGGTGCCGCCTCCGATAAGCGCGATTGGCCGGTTGCCCGCCATCTGGAGACGCTTCATCAGGCAAAGCGCCATAAAATGCCCTACATGAAGGCTGTCGGCCGTGGGGTCGAAGCCTATATAGAACGTGGCCTTCCCATTGTTAATAAGCTCCTTTATTTCATCCTCGTCAGTGACCTGCGCGATAAGGCCCCTTGCCACAAGCTCGTCATAAACCGTCATAATTCTCACTCCAAAAAAATAATAGCCCTCTGCTCATATGAGCAGAGGGCGTAAATTACGCTGTACCACCTCTGGTTCACCCTTGTCTCCCGGCAAAGGCATCAGGGAGTGCATGACTCCTCCGCTTTAACGGGCGAACCCGGCTCGCGCCTACTCGCAAACGCTTTCGGGCGGCTGCTCCGAGAGGTATTCGCACACAGCGCCTCTCCTCCTTGCACCTTACGGAGTCTCTCTTTGCAGGCAGGCTGCGTGTTACTGGTTCTCTTCCTCGCATTTTTACTGAATATTATATTCAAGTTTTGTATTAATTATATACATAGAAATACGATTTGTCAATGGCCTCCGGCCATTAATATCATCTCTTCCGCATGCTTCAAGCTAAGATCCGTGATATTTTCTCCGGATATGATGCGGGCTATTTCGGCAATCCGCTCCTGACTGTCAAGCTGCCTCACCGTAATGTCCGTACGCGATCCATCGGTATTTTTCATTACCTTAAGGTGTATATCGGCATAGGCCGCGACCTGGGGCAGATGCGTGACCGAGATCACCTGGCGGTGCAGCGCGGCTTCCTTAAGCTTGGCTCCCACCTTTTGAGCCGCCTTGCCGCTGACCCCGCTGTCCACCTCGTCAAATATCAGCGTGCCTATCCTATCCTTTTCCGCAATAACAGTCTTGAGGGCAAGCATTATTCGGGAAAGCTCGCCGCCTGAGGCTATTTTGCTTATCGGTCTTAAGCTCTCGCCCGGGTTTGTGGACATCTCGAAAGACACGGAGTCCTTGCCGCTCATATCCATCGCCTTCTCGGCAAAAGCTATTTCCAGACGCACCTTCGGCATGTCCAGCTGCAAAAGCTCATTGAGGACCCTTTCCTTAAGGCGCTTCGCCGCTTTCATTCTGTCCTCGGAAAGCCTTTCGGCAAGTGCCTCGCACTCTTTCCTCTTGGCTTCGAGCTGTTTATTCAGCTTGATGAGCCTGTCGCCCGCATATTCGATGCTTTCAAACTCGCTGCGGCACTTATCAAGATATTCCATAAGGAATTTCACGTTGCCTCCGTATTTCCTCGAAAGCCTGTTTAACGATGCGAGCCTTGTTTCGATGCGGTCATACTCCTCGGGCGAAAACTCCAGCTCGTCCCTCAGTTCGCGCAGCCGCTCCACTACGCATGAGGCTGAGCGGCAAATTTCCGAAACGTCGTCGAGCAGGTCTTTCCCAAAGCCGTCATCCCCGCGCATGAAGGCCGAGGAAAGGAGACGCTCCGCATTCGCGGCAAGCGCGTAAATTCCTTCGTTTTCATCGTCTCCGTCAAAAAGCTGCAAGACCTTTTCTATGCTTTCGGTCCGCTTCGCCGCGCTTTTAAGGAAAAGCCGCCGCGCTTCAAGCTCCTCGTCCTCGCCGTCCCTGAGCTTTGCGCTCTCCAGCTCTGATATCTGGAAGCTGAGAATGTCCTTTTTCCTCTCCTTTTCGGACTCGTCCATTGTAAGCGCTTCTATTTCCTTAAGTATGCCGCGGTACTCGCCGTATGTTCTCCTGTAAGCTTCGGCGCTTATCTGACCGAAGCCGTCCACGAATTCAAGCTGATAGCTCTCGTCGAACATCTGCAGGCTGTCGTGCTGACCGTGGATATTGAGCAGCTCGCGCCCGAGAGACCTCAGCTGGGCAACTGTCACGGGACAGCCGTTTACCCTGCAGCTGTTCTTTCCGTCGGAGGTTATTTTCCTCATTATAAAGAGGTTTCCTTCTTCGTCGGGCAGTATCCCGCTGTCCTCATACCATTTCAAGTCCGGCGGCAATTCGTTGAAAACCGCTGTTACAAGGGCGTTCTGCGCACCTGTGCGGATAAGCTCCCTTGAGGTTCGCTCGCCGAGGACGGCGCTGATCGCGTCGATGACGATGGATTTGCCCGCGCCCGTTTCTCCGGTCATAACGTTCAGCCCTCTTCCAAATTCTATGTCGGCTTTTTCTATGACCGCGATATTCTCTATATGCAAAACCGTAAGCATTCCGCACTTACCCCTTAATGGTTTTATAGCAGCTCGTAAATTTCCTTGCAGAATACCCTGGCGCATTCTACGTCACGCATCGCGAGGAACGCGGTGTCGTCGCCAGCAAGAGTGCCGACAAGATCCCTGATTTCCATGCCGTCTATGGCCGAGCATGCGGCGGAAGCTAGCCCCGGAAGGGTTTTTATTACCACTATATTCTGGGCGTAGTCTACCGAGGTCACACACTCCTTAAGTATATTCTTCAGACGCAGGCTGTTGTTGGCCATCTCGTTCTTTGAAGGGGCGGCATAGCGGTAGCCTCCGCCTGCGGTAAGCTCCTTGACAAGCCGCAGTTCCCTTATGTCTCTTGACACGGTGGCCTGGGTGCTGCTGTATCCGTACTTCTTAAGCTCCTCGATAAGCTGATTCTGATTTTCGATGTCCGTTTGCTCGATGATTTTCAGTATTGCTTCCTGTCTTGAACCTTTCATCCCGTAAACTCCCTTCCGGCTTATAGGCCCGCCCCCAGCTTTTGGTTGACTATCTCGTAAAAGCTTCTGTTGAGCACTCTTACAAGCCGGGTTTTATAATCCGATTTAGTTATCTTGACCCTGTCCCCGCTGATAAGCTCCGCGGTTTCAGGTCCGTCAAGCGATAAAAATGCGCTCTTTTCGTTAAGATCGCCTATTTCTATGGTAACCTCGGCCTCGCTTGAGAGCACGAAGGCTTTTGCCCTCAGGTCGTGGGCGCATATGGGCGTGACCACAAGCGCGCTTGCGGAGGGTTCCAGTATCGGGCCGCCGGCGGACATTGAATATGCGGTCGAGCCCGTAGGCGTCGCTACTATGATCCCGTCTCCCGACAGATTGAATATCTTTTTTCCGTCCCCGTAAACCGCAAAATCTATCGTTCGGTTTATGCTGCCCCTTGCCACGACGGCGTCGTTAAGCGCGAAGTCGGAGTAGATCGTTTCGCCTGCGCGCACAATATTCGCATCAAGCATCATCCGCTCGTCTACCGTGAACTTTCCTGAAACGGCTTCCGTTATCCTCCCGTAGTCCGCTGCCTCAAGGTCGGCGATGAAGCCCTTGCGCCCAATATTTATTCCCAGAATCGGCACGCCGTTTTTCGCCGCCGCCTTCGCGGCGTGCAGTATGGTTCCGTCCCCGCCAAGACATATCAGAAGCTCGGCTCCTTTGAGCGCGTCCTCGATCGGGATAAATTCCATATCCTTAGGAAGCTCCGCATCCTTCTGCGGAAACAGAACGGTATTCAGAGGCGCTATCCCATATTCCTGTATAAGCCTGCGGATCGAAAGGGTAAACTTAAAATCCGCGTCCCTTCTGGGATTTGTGCAAAGCACAACATTCTTCAAGCCGTTCCCCCCTTTCCGTTTTCAAGCTCATCGACAGCCTCTTTGAGCACTCCGGCCGCGTCTATAATCCGGCCGTTTCCAAAGCCCAGATAGCCGAGAAATTCAATGTTGCCTTCGGGGCCCTTTATCGGCGAGCAGGTAAGTCCCCTGACCGAAAAACCGTTTGCGGAAGCGTAGGAGAGAAAATTCTCGAGGACTTCAAGACGTGCGGCGTTATCGCGCACAACGCCCTTTTTGCCGACTTTATCCCTTCCCGCTTCAAACTGCGGCTTTATCAGACAAATGACCTCTCCGCTTCCCTTCAGGAGAGCCTTTACCGGCGGCAGTACGAGCTTTAGCGATATAAATGATACGTCGATGACCGCGAGATCGACATCGTCCGGTATCTGCTCTTTTGTAACGTACCTTATATTGGTCCGTTCAAGGGTAACCACCCTGGGGTCGTTCCTTATTGTCCAGGCGAGCTGTCCGTAGCCGACGTCAACAGCGTAAACCTTTATAGCGCCTCTCTTGAGGAGGCAGTCCGTAAAGCCTCCGGTGGAGGCCCCGCAGTCCAGGCATATCTTTCCCTCGGGAGAAACCCCGAAAAAATCCAGCGCCTTTTGAAGCTTAAGGCCGCCGCGGCTTACAAAGCCGGGCGAGGCTCCGCGCAGCTCAAGCAATGAAGTTTCGTCCACGGCGGTGCCGGGCTTGTCCGCTCTTTGCCCGTTCACAAAGACATTGCCGCTCATAATTTCGGTACGGGCTCTTTCGCGGCTGTCTGTAAGGCCTTTCTGGAAAACCAGGAGGTCGAGTCTTACTTTACTCACGGCCGTTTCCTCTTAAGAGCGAAAGGGCTTCTTCCGCAAGGCTTTCCCCGTCTATCCCGCAGTATCGGTACAGCTCAGACATCGTACCCTGAGTAATAAACCTTTCTCCGAGATTCCGTAGCCTCATCTTATCGGGAACACATTTGAGCTCGGCAAGCACAGAGGCTATTCGCTGACCGACGGAGCCCTCGGCGACGCACTCCTCCGCGACCAGGAGGCAGTTTGTTTTGCCAACTGAGTTTTTCACGGCCTCAATATCAAGCGGAAAAATCCTGCCCAATTTTACAATCTCGGCCGATATTCCCTGCTTATCAAGTATTTCGGCGGCGCGCAGCGCGGAGTTTACCATGGCGCCGTAAACAACCATGGAAATATCTTTCCCGTCGCGCAGTATGACATTACCCAAACCAGCGTCTTCCTTATAATTTCCTTCCTTGCCTCTCGGATAGCGCACCGCCACCGGACCTTTCTCTTCAAGCACGGCGTGCCGGAGCATGGTTTCCAGCTCCATATAGCTTGAGGGGCAAAATATAGTCATCCCGGGTATGCTTGAAAGGAAATTGACGTCAAAGACCCCGTGGTGCGTCTCCCCGTCTTCGCCGACAAGCCCCGCTCTGTCAACGGCGAGCACAACATGCAGCTTCTGAATCGCGACGTCGTGTATGAGCATGTCATAGGAACGCTGGAGAAAAGATGAATAAACGGCAAACACGGGTACAAGCCCCTGCTTTGCCATGCCTGCCGCCATTGCGGCGGCATGCCCCTCGGCTATCCCGACGTCGAAAAATCTGGACGGGAAGCGTCTTGCAAATTCGGAAAGTCCCGTGCCGTCCTGCATGGCGGCCGTGATGGCGCATATTCTGCCGTCGCCTTCCGCCAGATCGCACATTATCTTGCCGAATTTGATTGAAAAGCCCCCGTTTGACTTCTCCACACCGGTCTCGGGGTCGAATTTTCCTACGCCGTGGTATTCGTATGGCGCTTCTTCGGAATAGGCATATCCCTTTCCCTTGAGCGTTGTGACATGTACGACGGCCGGCGCTCTGAGGTGCTTCGCCCATTTAAGGTAGTTTTTCAGCTTTTCTATATCATGGCCGTCCACCGGTCCCAGATACTCGAGTCCCATTTCCTCAAAAACCGTGCAGTGGAAAATGGCCTCTTTTATCATTGTTTTCAATCTGTGGGTAAACCCGTAAATCCTTTTTCCGCCGGGTATTTTGCTCATGGCCTTCCTGTACCAGAGCTTAAAGGAATAATAGGCCGGCTTTATCCGCTGATGCGAGAGATAGCTGGCTATTCCGCCGACATTTTTCCTTATGGACATTCCGTTGTCGTTGAGCACTATCACAAGCGGCTCCCCGCTCGCACCCGCGTCGCTCAAAGCCTCGTAGGAGAGCCCGCCTGTCAGCGCGCCGTCCCCGATAAGGGCAACGACGTCGTAATCCTCGCCCAAAAGCGTCCTGGCCCTTGCCATGCCCAGCGCGACTGAAATGGAGTTGGACGCGTGCCCCGCAATAAAAGCGTCGTGCTCGCTCTCGCAGGGCTTCGGGTAGCCGGAAATTCCGCCAAGCTTCCGAAGGTTTTTCAACGCCTCCCGCCTGTCGGTAAAAATCTTATGTACGTAGCACTGGTGTCCTACGTCAAAGACCAGTCTGTCTTTAGATGTGTCGTAAACGCTGTGCAGGGCTATGGTAAGCTCAACTATGCCGAGATTGGAAGCAAGATGCCCTCCGGCAGCCGATACGCATTCCACAAGGTATTCTCGTATCTCTCCGCTGAGCTGCGAAAGCTGCTCGCTGTCCAGCCCCTTAAGGTCGGAAGGGTTATTTATATTTTCTAATATGCTCACAGTCACACTACCTTGATTATTCACTGATAATGCAGTTATTTTACCAAAGCGCAAGCCTTTTTACAACAGAATATTCACTGTATTCGCATAAATACCGAATATTATTTTGATATTGTCACCCTGATTATAAATTATAGTTGACATTTCGCCTTGTATTTGATATTTTATCAAAGGGTGAAAAAATGGCCACAAGAGAAAAGGTTCTTGAATATCTCGAGCTTCATAAAGGCGAGCGCGTGTCCGGAGAAAAGCTGGCCGAAGCGCTTAGCCTAAGCCGTAACGCCGTCTGGAAGGCCATAAATGCTTTGCGCGACGAGGGCTATCTGCTTGAAGCTTCACCTAAAAAAGGTTATTGCCTGCTGAACGAGAACGTTATATTGTCCGCTCAGAGCATCATAAAGCATCTGAAAAGCAAAGATTTTTTCAGAATTTCCGTTTATGACCGCGTTGCTTCCACAAACACGCTTGTCAGACAGGCGGCGGAGAGCGGCGAAACGGAGGGCCTCGTAATTGCTGCAAACGAGCAGGAGGCCGGCAAAGGCAGATTGGGTCGCAGCTTCTACTCCCCCTCGGGCTCCGGAATCTATATGAGCATACTTTTGAGGCCCCGTCTTCCGGCGGCTGAGGCGCTGTTTATAACGACAGCCGCGGCGGTCGCGGTCGCCTCGGCCATTGAGGAGCATACTGGCGAGAGGGCTCTTATAAAATGGGTAAACGATATTTACTGCCGCGGAAAAAAAGTGTGCGGAATCCTTACCGAGGCGTCGATAGACTTTGAGGGCGGCGGAATATCCTACGCGGCGCTCGGTATAGGGATAAACCTTTCCGACCCGCAAAACGGTTTTCCCGCGGAGCTTTCCGAAATAGCCGGTTCGGTTTTCGGCGAAAAGCCGTCTCCGCCGGAGACAAGACCGCTCCTCATAGCGGCAATACTGGACAAATTTCTTGAGTATTACAGGTCGCTTCCTCAAAAGGTCTTTATGGACGAATACCGCGGCCGCTCCTGCGTTATAGGGAAGGAAATAACAGTGATATCCTCGGGCGGTTCCGAAAATGCGCTTGCCGTCGATATAGACGACGACGGCGCGCTCGTGGTAAAAACGGAGAGAGGCGCGACGAGGCGGCTCAGCTCGGGAGAAATAAGCATAAGGGTGAAGAATCATGGAGAGAAAAAATAGTGTTTCAGTCAGGATGCTTACGGCGTCTGCGCTTCTGACAGCGGTTACTATCGTTCTGGCCCAAATCTCGGTCATGACGCCTTGGGGCGTGCCTTTTACGCTTCAAACCTTTGCTATCGCGCTCTGCGGCTATACGCTGGGCGCAAGAGCGGGCATTGTCCCAGTCATAGTGTATATAATAATGGGCGCCGCGGGTGTGCCGGTCTTTTCAAACTTCAGAGGCGGAATAAACGTAATATTCGGTATTACCGGCGGCTTTATTTTTGGTTTTATACCCCTCGCGCTGCTGTGCGGCATAGGCAAAGAGCGAAGGCATACCGCGGCAAGACTGCTTTTGGGCCTTCTCGGGCTCATATTATGCCATGCCCTGGGCGTGCTTCAGTTCTCTTTTGCGACCTCGTCGAACCTCATGCGTTCGCTGATGCTGGTCTCGCTCCCCTACATTGTGAAGGACATGGTCTCCATAGCCTCGGCCTATTACCTTTCGGCCGCCATAAGGAAAGCTATCCCGAAGCTTTTGAAAAACTAAGAAGAAAAAATGCCGTGTTTCAAGCACATTCTTCCGAATAAGTAATCCGGAGGAGCCTTAGCGCACGGAAGCGGATTAGATTGCGGAAAACGCTTGCGGCACAGAAAAATACCCGCTTTGACCGCGGCCGTCACATTTCTTCCTCCTCCTCTTTTATTTCGCAGGGGTTGGCGGTGCCAAGCAGCGAGAGGCTTGTCGAGAGTTGGGCAAAGAGCCTTGAGAGAAAAATTATTTCCGAATCCGTCTTGTCTTTTGCTATCGCTATCGCAAGCGCGGTCAGCGACGCCGCCCATTCGCAATTGTTCATATTATTCGCCTCCGCTAACAGAATATGTTAAAAGCCGCAAATGTGCGTTTATAATGACTTTATATGAAAAAAGAAGGCCCTGCGTCCTTCTTTTTTTCATATAAATATTATATTGAGCGTATAATTGCAGGTTCAGGCGGAGAAGGTGAATCGCCGCTTCATCCCTGCTTTATGCTTGCTTTGAGGACTCGCTTGAAGATGTAATCTCTGACAAGTAGCTTGAAACTTTAATAATGGAATTATCCACATCCTCTCCCGCGCTTTTTATCATGTTAATCGTAGCTTTGGAATAGCTGCTGGTCTCTTCCACCTCTCCAACTGAATTTCGGGATCTGTTGGCCAGGTCGCGTATGGCCTGAGCTATCACGTCAAAGCCCTTTCCCGCGGTTCCGGACCTTGACGCCTCTATGGACGCGTTTATAGAGAGTATCTGGGTTTGCAGGGCTATGTCGTTTACAAGCTTTGCCATTGCGTTATATTTCTCAATAGCTTCTTCAATATTTTCTATATTTGTAAGAACCTTATTGAAAAGCTGCCTGATCTCCTCGATTTCGTCCGTGATATTCCGGATATTTTCCCGGCTTCTGCTTTTTTCGTTCAAAAAAGCCTCGTTTGCCGCCAGTATTTCATGGCGCGCTTTCTCCACGCAGTTTTCGGGCACGTTTATACCCTTGGCTATTTTCACGGCCATTTCGTTGCAGGTTTCGTTGCCGCAGGAGAAACAGTTATGGTTCCTTTGCTCATGGGTTGTCTTGCCCATCGAGAGAAACGCCCTCTCGACGTCCTGGCTGGTGTAGCTTATCTCTTTCTGGGGACTTCCCCTGTATCGCCGGATAAAAGAGTCAAGGGAAAGCTCCTTGTCAAAAATCGAAAACAGCCTGGTATATTCGTCCTTGCCTTTTCTCTCGTACTTCTCCATACCTATATGCCGCTGTTTGTCCATGCTGGAGTTTATTTTGAAAACCGAGAAGCCTTCAGAGCAGCCCGTGCCGCCGTTGCAGCCATCCTCGCAGTTAAGCACGTCGAATACGGCGGGCAGGTTTTCTTCAGTTTCGTAAGCGAATTTATCTATGTCGCGGTAGACCTTGGACTGCCCCTCGGATTTGTCCACGCGAACCGCCTTGCCCAGATAAAATTCTATGTTTTCTTTCAGCCCTCCCGGCATGGAATATATTCTTCCCAGGGAAGCGGAGATGTTGTCAAACCGGAAATCCGCTTCGGGAACTCGTATTCCCCTTCTCGCAATGTATTCGGAAAGCTTTTTGAAGGTGACGTTATAATCGATTATATTTGTGTCTTCAAACTCTATTTTTTTAGCAACGCATGGAGAAAGCGCGGCGATTCTGCATCCGCTTCCGAGCTGCTCACGGGCAAAGATCGCCGTGCAAAGCATGGGGCTGTGAACGGGCGAGAGGTTTTTTACAAGCTCCGGACGGTATTTTTCAACGTATCCCACTATGGCCGGGCATGGCTGGGTTATAATCGGCCCGGGTTCGTTTTCCCTTATGTATTTTATATGCGCCCATGTGCATATGTCCGCCCCCAGAGAAACGTCATAAATTCTTGAAACGCCTTTTGTTTTCAGCCAGGCGAGCAGCGATTCCCAGTTTTCAAAATTGCTCCTTATCGCCGGCGCAACAATAAGCGCTATTTCGGTACCTTTCTCAAGGTCTCTGAAAAAACTTTCGGTATCGTCCGTATAGCTTCTCGCTTCGTGCTGGCACACCTTCAGGCACGCGCCGCATGATATGCATTTCTCAGGGTCGATACGAACCTTGACATTTCCGCCTTCCACATAAGCTATATTTGCTTCGGAAACCGGACAGACCCTTACGCAGCGGTTGCAGCCTTCGCATTTTGATGTATCGGTCTTTATTATTTCTCTCATGGCGCCCTCCGGCAATTGTTTTTAATTGGTATATCGTCAGAGGTGCATGGTTTTTAACGAAAACAGATATTTCGTCTTATACGGGGAGGAAATTAGGCCTAAAAAATTTACCATACCGTCAAGATATGGATTTTAACGAACGCAAAGTATTATGCTATATTTCTCCTTTTTTAGACAAAATATGCTACGCAATTTTTGGGCCCGCAACTTATTTTTTACCCTATTCAAATACGCCCAGTAAATGATTAACGCATTTAACACATTATCATCGAATATATCATCAATAAATCATTCAAAATTTTGACATTGAAGGCTCAAGCGAAAACGGCGGGGCTCTTGGCCCGCCGTTTCCGCCTGCGTAGTTTTATACCGATTATTACGATTTTTTATAGTTTGTAAAAAACGCCTTGGTTCTCTGGCTTTTCGGCCTGTCGAAAACCTCTTCCGCGGTTCCCTCTTCTTCAATCAAGCCGTCCGCCATGAAAATCACCTTGTCGGCAACGTTTCTCGCAAACTCCATCTCGTGAGTGACGACTATCATCGTTCTTTCGGAAGATTTAAGGCCCCGTATCACTTTCAGAACCTCTCCCGTAAGCTCCGGATCTAGCGCGCTTGTGGGCTCGTCAAAGCAAAGTATCTCCGGCTTCAGCGCGAGAGCCCTTGCAATCGCTACGCGCTGCTGCTGTCCTCCCGAAAGCTGAAATGGGTAAGCGTCAAGCTTATCGGAGAGGCCCACCCTCTCCAGGATTTCCCTTGCGGATGCTCCAATCTCCCTCAGTATCTCAGACTTGTTCTGCTTATAATCGCCGCGTTCCCTGGCAAGCAGCTCCACCGCCAGAGAAACGTTCTTCAGCAAGGTGTACTGGGGAAAAAGGTTGAAAGACTGGAACACAAGGCCGAAATGAAGGCGCTTTTTGCGTATCTCGACGTCGCTTTTTGACGAGCGGCTGTCCGAATTGAACAGTGTCTCGCCGTTTACTATAATCTCGCCGCAGTCGGGAGTCTCGAGGAAGTTCAGGCAGCGCAGCAGCGTAGTCTTTCCGCTTCCGGAGGAGCCTATTACGGCGAGCACCTCTCCTTTTTCCAGGGTGAATCCCACGCCCTTTAATACCTGCGTGTCGCCGAAATTTTTTTTCAGATTGCGCACCTCAAGAATAGCCATTTCAACCTCTGTAATAATTCAGTTTCTTTTCGATATAACCGAACAAAAGCGTCAGAATCCCGCAGAAAACAAGAAAATAAACGCCTGTATAGAATAGCGGCCAGATAATTCCTTTAGCGGTGAATTCCTCAGCTATCCACAAAATCTCCTGAACCGCTATAACGCGCGCCAGCGACGTATCCTTGACCAGGGTAATGATCTCGTTTCCCATCGGAGGTATGATGCGCTTTACGACCTGCATGAGGACGACTTTGAAAAATATCTGCCCTCTGGTCATTCCGAGCACCTGACCCGCCTCGTATTGTCCCTTTGGTATGCTTTCAATCCCGCCCCGGTAGATTTCCGATATGTACGCGGCGTAGTTTATCACGAATGCGATTAGTGCCGAATACATCCTCGGATTGACCGGGATCCCAAACATATGGTCAGGCATTTGGACGTCAAACAGAAGACCCGGAACATACATCACAACGAAGAGCTGCAGCATAAGCGGCGTGCCCCTGATTATCCAGACAAAGGTCCTTGTAAGCCATTTTACCGGCCTTACGGAAGACATTGATCCGAATGTAATGACCAGCCCCAGGGGAAGTGCCATTAGGAGCGTCATTATAAAAATGAATCCGTTCTCCGCAAAGCCTCCCAGGAGCATCCGGGTCACTGTTTGAAAAGACATTGAACCAACCGACCTTTACACTTTATTGGGCTTCACAAGTATGAGGTCCTGAAGCTTGTACTTAAGGGCAATTTTAGCGAGCGTGCCGTTGTCCGCGAGCTTCTGTATTGCGGCATTGACATTTTTGAGGGTTTCTGGGCTTCCCTTTCTGAAAGCGATTCCGTACTCCTCCTCGGCAAATTCAGCCTTGGGGACAACGGTAAGGCCCTCGTAGTCTGTTCCCTTCCCTATCGAGCCGATGGACATCACATAGTCGATAATTCCTACATCGGCCGTTCCCGACGCGACTTCCAAAAGCACCTTGGCCTGTGAAGCGACGGGCGTATACTTTGATTCTTTGAAGACCGCTTCTTTTTTTGCCACCTCTTCGCCTGCGGACTCCTTTTCAGCCACGACTCGCGCGCCTTTGAGGTTTGCAAGGTCCGAATACTTCGCGGCATTTGCCGATTTGACGACCATTACCTGCTTATTCTTCATATAAGGTATGGTTATGTCCATGTTCGCCTTGCGTTCCGGAGTGATGGTCATGGCGTTCCAGATGCAGTCTATGTTCTTGGAGTTCAGCTCAGTTTCTTTCGCAGACCACTGTATCTCCTGGAATTTCACCTTTACTCCGAGCTCGGCGGTAAGCGCCTCCGCAAACTCGGTTTCAAAACCTATAAGCTTTCCGGACGCGTCCTTATAATTCATAGGAGCAAAAATGGTTATTCCGACCGTCATGGTGCCCTTTGACTTTATGTAGTTCCAATCAGAGACGCCGACCGACGCCGTAGGAGCCGTCGAAGGCTTTGCCGCGGGGGTGGGAGTCGCCGCAGTTTGCGTGCCGCAGCCCGTAAAAATTGCCAGACACATTATCAGTGCCAGGCACAGCGCAAAAGCTTTTTTCATTTCACAATTCTCCTTTTAACAAATTGACCCGAACCCTGGGTTGCAGACTAATTGAACATCCAGTACAATAAGAACGAAAGGGTGTTCACAAAATGAAGCAATACG
>JAJUGN010000001.1 GCA_029265975.1 Clostridiales bacterium | reverse complement strand
GCTCAGCTTGTCGAAGAATTTGTTTACAGCAAGAAAGCCTCGCAGAATTTCCGCCACGAATGGCGGAAAAAAGTCAAATCTGTCATTTCCGGCGGCGTGTACGTCGGAAATGACACCTCTCATGACGGGCGCGGCAGAGCGGCCGTCATTAAACCCCCTTGTCAAAAAAGCCATTTAGGCTTTTTTGACAGTCTGCGCGCAGGAAAAGCAGGCTTCTCCTGCGCTCTCATGTCGGGAATTAACAGCGCGGAGATTTATTCTGTCCGCATACTATTAATTCCTGACTTTTTTGCCATAATCGGCTTATTTTTGCGCAAAGCTCTTTTCAATCTGCGTTGAATGTATTAAAATAATATGGATTTGAAACCGACGGGGCATCGGGAGGCGCCGCTCAGCCGATCCCGGCCTGCGGACACCGCCTGCCGTCGGTCAGTGAAAGGAATGGTCAGTGGCATGGGAAGCGAAAAGCCGAAGTACAGGCGCGTGCTGTTGAAGCTGAGCGGAGAGGCGCTGGCGGGCGACAGCAGGTTCGGACTGAACTTCGATGTTTTGAACAGCATCTGCGATGTTCTTAAAAAGTGCGTGGAGGCGGGTGTGGAGCTCGGTATAGTCGTGGGAGGCGGCAACTTCTGGCGCGGTCTCAAGGATGGCGGGAATATGGAGAGATCCAGGGCCGACCACATGGGCATGATGGCAACCGTAATGAACGCGCTTGCGCTTGCGGACGTGCTTGAGCACCACGGAGTGCCCGTAAGGGTCCAGACGGCTCTGGAGATAAGGGCCGTTGCCGAGCCGTATATCAGGCTGAAGGCCATCAAGCACCTAGAGCGCGGCAGAGTCGTCATTTTCGGATGCGGAACCGGCTGTCCGTATTTTTCCACCGATACCGCCGCCGTGCTGCGCGCCGCGGAAATAGACGCTGATGTCATACTTCTCGCCAAAAACGTGGACGGCGTATATTCAGCCGACCCCAACATGGATCCGAAGGCTATAAAATACGATTCCATCACCTATGACGAGGTGCTTCTCCGGCATCTTTCGGTAATGGACTCGACAGCCACCTCGCTTTCGATGGACAACGACATACCGGTGATACTTTTTGCGCTTAAGGACCCCGAGAACATTTACAGGGCCGTAATGGGCGAAAAGGTAGGAACATTGGTAAAACAGTAAATTTGGTTATAATAATGCAGGAGGTTAAAACAATGAGCAACGAGTATGCCGCATATACTGAAAAAATGAAGAAAACTATCGAAGCCGTGAGGTCTGAATTTGCTTCTGTGCGCGCAGGCAGAGCCAATCCCGCCGTCCTGGATAAGATTCTGATAGAGTATTACGGTACGCCGACGCCGATCCAGCAGGTGGGCGCCGTCTCGTCGCCCGATCCCAGGACGCTCACCATACAGCCCTGGGACGCAAGCTGCCTCAAGCTTATTGAAAAAGCCATACAGCAGAGCGACCTCGGAATTAATCCGCAGAACGACGGAAAGGTCATACGGCTTACTTTCCCGCAGCTTACCGAGGAGCGCCGCCGCGAGCTCGTCAGGCAGGTGCACAAATATGCCGAAGAGGGCAAGGTTGCCATCCGCAACATAAGAAGAGTCGCGATGGAGGATTTCAAGGAGAAGAAGAAGAAAGCCGAAATAACGGAGGACGACCTTAAGACCTGCGAAAAAGATATGCAGAAGTATACCGACGATTATATAAAAGAACTTGAAAACCTCACGGCGAAAAAGGAAAAGGAACTTTTCGAGGTGTAAATCCTTAATGCAGTGTCCCGAATATGACGAACCGTTTTCTGCCGCCAATAAGCGTTTTGGGGTGTGTCGATGAAATTATTTCGTAAAAAGGCGGGGATGGCGGAGAAAGTCCGCATTCCCCGCCACATTGCCATCATAATGGACGGCAACGGAAGATGGGCGCAGAAGCGGGGGCTGCCCAGAACCGCCGGCCACGCGGCGGGAGCCGAAACCTTCCGGAAAATCGCAACCTACTGCAAAAATATAGGCCTTGAGCACCTTACCGTCTACGCTTTTTCCACCGAAAACTGGAAGAGGCCCAAGGAGGAAGTCGACGCTATTATGGCGCTCCTTGAGAAGTACCTTTACGAGGCAATAGAAAAAATGGAGCGAGACGGCATACGCCTGAACATAATGGGCGACATTTCCCCGCTTTCCCCGAAGCTCAGGGAGCTTGCGGTCTCGACATCATATATTTCTGAGAGAATAAGAGGATTTCAGGTCAACCTCTGCCTCAATTACGGCGGCAGGGACGAGATAGTGAGGGCTGCCAGGAAGTTCGCCGAGGACTACAAAAGCGGGAAAGCCACGGAGCTTTCAGAGGAGGGCTTTGCGAATTACCTCTATACGAAGGGCATACCGGACCCGGACCTTATTATCAGGCCGAGCGGGGAGCTGAGGCTTTCGAATTTCCTGATATGGCAGTCCGCCTACGCCGAGCTTTTCTTCACCGATACACTTTGGCCGGATTTCAGCGAAGCCGAAATAGACCGCGCGATAGCGGCGTTCAGCAAGCGCAGCAGGCGTTTCGGCGGAATATGATATGCAAAAACGCGCCCCGCCTGCGGAAAGGCGGCAGCCGCGCGGCACGCAAATGATAGTCAGGGGGTTTGCGGAAGTCAGCCGCACGGCACGAAAGGAGGACTTATGCCTGGAAACAGAATAGGCAGGACGAACGACGACATACAGCGCGTACTTTCAGACATCCTCCGGAATGTCAAGGATCCCAGGCTGAGCAAAAGTATGCTGAGCGTTACGGCGGTCAATACGACGAGCGATCTGCGCTTCGCCCAGGTCTATGTAAGCGCGCTTTCAATTGAAAACGAGAAGGAACTTATGAAGGGACTAAAATCGGCCTCCGGATATCTCCGCCGAGAGCTCGGAGAGAGGCTGAACCTCCGTTATACGCCTGAGCTGCAGTTCCATATCGACAAATCAATAGAGCATGGAGCTCATATCTCCAAAATACTGAATTCGCTCGACATACCCAAGGAGGATAAAGATGGAGCTGCAGACGAAGACAAACATGATGACTCTCGCTGAAACCTCGAAATGGCTGCTTTCACGCGACAATTTTCTTATTCTAACGCACAGCAGGCCGGACGGCGATACGCTGGGAAGCGCCTGCGGTCTTTGCAGCATGCTGCGCGAGGCGGGGAAAACAGCCTATGTGCTATTTAATTCCCAGGTTACAAGGCGCTATGTCCCATATACGGAGGGCTTCTGGTCGGAAGATTTCAAACCCGACTTTCTGATCACGGCCGATATAGCCGACGAGGCGCTTTTTCCGGCAAATGCATCGTGTTTCAAGGGAAAAGTCGACCTTGCAATCGACCATCATCCGTCGAACTCCGGATACGCCAAAAATTCTCTTATAGACGCCGGCTGCGCGGCCTGCGGAGAGCTTGTCTACGAGCTCTCGATGGACATGCTGGGTAAGGTGAGCCCAAAGACAGCGACGCTGCTCTTTATTGCGGTGACCACCGATACCGGCTGCTTCAGATATGCCAACACAACCTCGCGCACACTGCGGATAGCGTCGGAGCTTATTGACGCGGGAGCTCCCGGAACAGAGATAAACAAAAGGTTTTTCAGGACAAAATCTAAAAGCCGCGCCGATATCGAAACGGAAATAATGAAAAGCCTTGAATATACGAGGGGCGGCAAGGTAGCGACCGCCGTCGTCACGCAGGAGATGATAAAAAAGACCGGTGCGGACGAGGACGACCTTGAGGACATAGCCGCAATCCACGGTCAGATAGAGGGAGTGGTTGTCAGCATAACTATTCGCGAGCAGCCTGATTTTACCTCCAAAATCTCGGTGCGTTCAAATAATCAGGTGAATTCCGGAGCGATATGCGCGCTTCTGGGCGGAGGCGGCCACTTCATGGCGGCCGGTGTCACGCTCGACTGCGGCGTTTGGGAAGCCAAGGAGAAGATCCTTAAGGCGGTAGACGAAGTCTGGAAATGAACGGGATAATCATAATAGACAAACCGGCGGGCTGGACCTCGCACGATGTCGTGGCGAGGCTTCGCCGTCTTTTAGGCGAAAAGAGGATAGGGCACGGCGGCACGCTCGACCCTATGGCGACCGGCGTGCTGCCCATATTTATAGGAAGGGCCACGAGAGCCGTGGAATTTATTGAAAACGCCGACAAGGAGTACCTTGCGGGGCTGCGGCTCGGCGTTTCAACCGACACGCAGGATGTAAGCGGAAGGGTGCTGCGCGAATGCGCCTGCGATATCACTCTCAAAGAGCTTGAAGGGGTGCTCCCTCGCTTCCGGGGAACCATAGAGCAGCTTCCCCCGATGTATTCCGCAATAAAGGTCAACGGCAAAAAGCTTTACGAGCTCGCCAGAAAGGGTGTGGAGCTCGAGAGAAAAACGCGCGCGGTCGTCATACATAAGCTGGAGGCCGAAGGCTGCGGCGGCCGCGATTTTTTTATAAAAGTCGTCTGCTCCAAGGGAACCTATGTTAGAACGCTCTGCAGCGATATCGGCGACGCCATAGGCTGCGGCGGGGTGATGTCAAGCCTCAGAAGGCTGCGCGCGGGCGCGTTTTCGGAAAGTGACGCCTTGAGTCTTGAGGATGTGGAGAAGGCTGCGGCGGAAGGCGCCGCGGAACGGCTGCTGAAGCCGGTGGACAGCCTGTTTTACGATTATCCCGCTATAAGCCTGGATTCCGTGCAGGAGAAAAAGTGCAGAAACGGCGCTGATTTCCCGGTTTCGGGATTGAAGAGCGGATTATACAGGGCATACGGCGGGGGAGTATTTCTCGCGCTGGGACAAATATCTCCCAAGGGTGTTTTTTCTACGATAAAGAGCTTTTTTGAGGTGAAATAGATGACAGGTCCTAAAAGGGTAGTGGCTCTGGGCTTTTTTGACGGTATTCACATAGGGCATGCGGCGCTTATAAATAAAGCCAAGGAAATGGCGGGAAGGCTGGGAGCCGAACCCGCCGTTCTGACCTTCGACATGCATCCCGACACTCTCGTTAAGGGAGTCGAGGTAAAGCTTATCAATTCCCCCTTTGACAGGAAGGATATAATAAGGCGGCTTTTCGGCGTCACCGACATCATTTTCATACATTTCGACGAGAAAATGATGAAGATGCCCTGGGAAGAATTTATTGACAGGCTTGTCGCTGATTTCAACGTGTGCGGGCTTGTCGCCGGGCATGATTTCCGCTTCGGCTACAAGGGGATGGGGAACACCGATCTTCTAACGGAAAAGAGCGCGGCGCTCGGCATAGGCTGCGAAATAATCCCCGAGGTTTCCGTTGACGGGATAGTGGTGAGCTCCACCCATATTAGAAAACTCATTTCGGAAGGGGATATTGAAGGCGCAAACAGGTTCCTTGGACATCCTCACGTCCTTACCGACGTGGTCTGCCACGGACATAAATTCGGTACGTCCATGGGATTTCCGACCATAAACATGCGCTTTACCGAGGGCGTGATAATACCGCCTTACGGAGTGTACGCCACAAGGGTTCAGATTCAGGGCGAAAGCAGGAAGCGCCTATCCGTTACAAACGTAGGCGTGAGACCGACGCTCGGAGGCATAGACGCCGTTTCGGCGGAGAGCTATATTCTGGACTATTCCGGCGATCTTTACGGTCAGCGGGTGAGAGTCGAGTTTCTGAAAATGCTGCGGCCGGAGCGGAAATTCGAGAGCGTCGAGGGCCTAAAGGCACAGATAGACAGGGATGTTGCCGCAGCGAGGGAATACTTTAAAAAAGCCGGAAAAAAGCGCAAAGCCGCGCACGAGACTAAGCGTCTCGAAGCTGCGGCTGTCAATACTTAATATCTAAGGGGCTGCGCCGACGCGCAGCCCCTTAGAGCGTGTCGAAAAACTTGTTTACAGCAAGAAAGCTTCGCAGAATTTCCGCCACGAATGGCGAAAAAAGTCAAATATGTCATTTCAGGCGGCGTGTACGTCGGAAATGACACCTCTCATGACGGGCGCGGGAGAGCGGCCGTCATGCAACCACCTTGTCAAAAAAGCCCTTTGGGCTTTTTTGACAGTCTGAAAGGGGCTGCGCCGGAGCGCAGCCCTTAATCATTTTTCCAGTCCATTTATGTTTCCAAAATAGTCTTTAAGTATTTCTACAAAATTCACAAGCCCGGGACTGGATATGCCGGGACGCCATATGACAGAATATGTAACGGTTTCCGGGTAGTCAAGCAGCCGAAGCCGTTTTGATTTTGATGTTTCGGGGAAGGCCATGCATTCGGGCAGGATTGCGACGGCCTGGTTTGTGTCCACCATCATGTTGAGAGTTTCAAAATTATCGACGTTGAATACAGGTTTCAGCTTGTGTATGTTCTGCATATGCTCCACCACGATATGGCTGTATGTCATCTCGCCGACGCTCTCTCCGATAACGGCAAATTTTTCGTCTTTTATTTCATTGACGGAAACCTCGTCAAGCGCCGCAAGAGGATGCTTTTCCGATACAGCAAGAGAGTAGCCGCATGAAAATAAGGGCTCTATGGTAACATTCGGCAGTGAATAAAAATCGTAGGGAAGAGCCACCGCCATATTTATTCCCACCGCTTTCAGCATATGACGCAGGTCGGCAGGCGCGCCCGCGCGCATCATTATCGCCACGTCTTTGTATTTCTCAAGAAGTTCGTAAATCGCGTTGTGAATATGGCGATTATTCATCCCGAGAGAAACCCCGAGAGTAATTCTGCCGGAGAGGCCCTGATCCACACATTTTGCTATCGACACCGAGCGCGAATACTGGCTCAGGATCTGAATGCAGCTGTCGTAAAAGGATCGTCCCGCTTCCGTTACGGTTAAGCCCTTTTTGCTTCTGTTTATGAGCCTTATGCCGAGCTCGGACTCAAGCGCCGCGATTTGGAGGCTTATTGCCGTCTGCGAAATGTAATTTGCGTGAGCCGCTTTGGTAAAGCTGCCGAATTTGACCACGTCCACAAAGTACCTTATCCTTGCAAAGTCCATCCGATCCACCCAAACAGTTATTTTTGATAAAAAAACCGCGAGGAAAACTATATCACAGCTTAAGCTTGCAGTAAATGGCTCATAAGAAAAACTTATGAACTGAATACGTTATTTGAATTTGACTATTTATATATAGCGTGTTAATTTTAATCGGAAAGAGTAAATGTCCGACAAAAAGACCTGTTTTCAGATAATCCGCAAGCTCATTCGACGGCCGCTGGACGCAATTCGGACTTTTATTTGTTTAATTTTTATAACGATAATAAGTTATAGGTACTGGATTTTTTTAGACTGATAGTATATAATATCGGTATATTCGAGTTCCGGACATGTTTTTTGCCGTGTCCGAAGATAAAAAGTATTGTGACAGGAAGGCACTAAAATGAAAAAATATCCGAATCTTTTCAGTCCTCTTGTGATTAGAAACGTACGTTTCAGAAACAGAATCATAGCGGGTCCCTGCTCCATGACGCCCACAAGCCCGGAACACAGAGCTCCGGACGAAAAAAGGATAATGTATATCGAGGATAAGGCGAGAGGCGGCGCCGGCGGCGTAACGACAAGCGAATGCACGATAGACAGCCGCTTTGCGAGCCGCAAGACATCGGGCGACGTTGCGATGCTCAAGTACCGCAGCGATTTTACGAAAATGGCCTCCGCGATTGCGCGCCACGGCGCTGTGCCGTCCATACAGCTCTACCACGCGGGGGACACCACATGGCCGCGGTTTATAAACGGCCTTAATCCGCACGGACCCAACTCGTATGTTCGCGACGACGGAGTTCAGGTGGAGGCCTTCGACAAGGAAACGATGGCCGAGGTGTGCAGGGACTTTGCGAGAGCGGCCGTCATGATGCGCGACTGCGGCTTCAAAATGGTGCAGATTCACGGAGGACACGGCTGGCTTTTCTCCCAGTTCCTTTCGCCCGCGACCAACTGGAGGACCGATGAATACGGCGGCTCGCTGGAAAACAGGGCGCGTTTCCCGCTCGAAATACTGAGGGCTGTCCGCGAGGCGGTCGGAGACACCCTGCTTGTCGAATTCCGCATGAGCGGCGACGAGCACATGGAAAACGGCATTACGCTGGAGGATGTCTGCGCGTTTGCCGTAATGGCGCAGGAATACATAGACATAATTCATATGTCGGCAGGGTCCTACTATACCACAAACCAGTATACCTTCCCGGGAATCATGGTGCCCGGAGGGCCTGAGGGCTGCAACCTGTATCTTGCAAAAGAAGTAAAAAAGCATGTGAAAATTCCGGTCGCGACCGTAGGAGGGTACGGCTCGGACCCCGCGGAGCTCGACCGCATAATACGCGACGGCGACGCCGACATAATATATATGGCCAGGCAGATACTGGCTGATCCGCAGACGCCAAACAAATGGAGAGAGTGCAGGGAGCTGGACGTCACACCCTGCGTGCGCTGCATGAACTGCCTCGGCAACTTTGACCACGGCGAGTTCGGCTGCGACGTAAACCCGAACGTGGGACACGAGCTGCTCGACATCATACAGAGGCAGCCTCCGGCCCACTCGCGCAGGGTGGTCGTTGTGGGCGGAGGGCCCGCAGGCATGAAGGCCGCCGTGACCGCCGCGGAGCGCGGACACGAGGTTATTCTTTTCGAGAAGGAAAAGGAGCTTGGAGGGACCCTGAACTATCTGTCTCACGACTGCCACAAGACTCAGCTTAAGGCGTTCAAGGAGCATCTCATATATCTGGTCAAAAAGTCGAAGATAGACGTCCGCACCGGTGTCGAGGCCACTCCGGAAATGATCGAGGAGCTTGCGCCGTACGCTCTGATCCTGGCTGCGGGCAGCACGATTATAGTCCCTAAAATTCCGGGCCTTGTCGAAAACGGCGCCCTGAGCTGCAAGGATATAGAGGAGCATCCGGAAAAAGTAGGAAACAAAATAGTTATAATAGGCGGCGGCCTCACTGGATGCGAGACGGGCCTCCACTTCGCCGAGCTTGGAAAGAACGTCGTAGTTGTCGAAATGACCGGTGACGTCGCGGTTCAGGCCAACCACATAACCAAGCCCATGATAATGGAGACGTTCGAAAGACTATCAGACAGGATAAGCTACATGGTGAACACAACCTGCAAGGAGGTCACGGATAAGGGAGTATACGTCGAAAATTCAAACGGCCGGCATTTTATCGAGGCCGACACGGTGATTTACAGCGTGGGGCTGAGGGCGAGAAGCGAGCTGCTTGAACGCTTTGCCGAATGCGACGTGCCTTTCTTCAGACCGATCGGAGACTGCTCCGGCGTTGCAAACGTGAGAAAAGCCATTTATACGGGCTATCACGCCGCCCTGGACGTGTTATAATCCGCCCCCCCTCTTTTATCGGTCGGCGCAGTCATTCTTTGTCCTGATGATTGCGCCTGACCGGTAATAAACAATAAGATACAAAAAATCAGACAGGAAGGTGAAATGAATGATAATTACAAAGACCGGCGAGGAACGCGCCGCAGAGAGAGAAAGAAGGACAGCGCTGCTTAACGAGCTTATGGCGGAAACCGGCGTCGATGCCATGATATGCCACGCGGCCAACGCAATAGCGTATGAGGCGGACGTGAAATTCATGACGGATCTCTATCCGAACATAAACAGGATGTTCAGCTACATGAAAAGGGGCGGAGTGCCCTACGCCCTGGTCGGAAGGGTCGATACGCACTTTCACGCGCTGTATAAATCCATACTGCCGGAAGAGCAGGTGCTCCTAAGGGAAAATCAGGTGGGGGCAATAGTCGACTTTATTAACAGCCTTCCCGGAGAGCGCCCCCGCATAGGAATACCCAATATGGGCGACCTTCCGCTTTCGTTCTGGAACCGGATAAAGGATACAAAGGCCGAATTCGTCGATATCACTGCGGCCTTCGTTGAAAAGAAAGCGCCCAAGTCGGCTTACGAGCTCAGCCTTATACAGTACACCTGCGACATAGCGATAGAATCCTTCGAGCAGGTTGTGAAATTCATAGAGCCGGGAAAAACCGAGCTTGAAATAATCGGACTGGCCGAAGGCTTCCTCCGCTCCCGCGGAGCGCTGGAGCTTTTGGTGCTCTGCCGTTCGACGGAGCCGTACCCGTTTATAAACAGGCCCATAAACAAGCAAATCGGTCCGGACGACATTTTCGTCTACTCCTGCGAGGCTGCGGGACCATACGGCTACTGGTCCCAGATAATCAGACCGATTTTCATGTCAAAAAAGGCGCATCAGGATGCATACGACGTACTGCAGATAGTCAAGGAGGCGCTCGAGGCGGGCAGAAGAAAGTTCAGGCCCGGAAACACTATAGCGGATGTGGCGATTGCCGTAGAGGACGTTGTCGCAAAGCATAACTGCGAAACGGGAGTCTGGTCCGGACACGGCATGGGCATAGATCTGGGCGACGGCATTTCCATAGGAAGAAGCGTCAAGATGGAGATAAAGCCCAACATGATCCTGACCCTGCACCCCAGCATACTAAGGAACGGCAACGGGGTTCTCTACTCAGACACCTTTGTGTCGACGGAGGGAGAGGCCGTAAATATGACCGAAAAATACACGGGGTCCCCGTATTATGAGGATCTTATAAAGGAAATAAAATAGCCTCAAAGAGCAAAACAAGGGGTTTGATTCCTGCGGCAAATTGAAACCGAGGTCGGGCGCGGCGTATGAACCGCGCCCGAAGCATTTAATATGCCCCTTCTGCGCGAAAAAGCTCGGATATCCTCCTGTCGCCCCGCTCCGTGTCTATTCCTAGCTCCTTAAGATATGAGCGCTCGTCATGGGTGCCTTTTCCGTGAGGCACATTTATGGCGCCGGAGTCGCTGCCGCAGGCTATCAGCACGCCTTTCGCATAAGCCTCCCTGAGCACGGCGCCCTGCGTTTCAAGAATTCTTCCCAAGACCTCGCAGGAGAAGCCCTCGCGGCCCAAAAGGTTGCGAACGGTGGCTACGGTAGGCACCCAGACTGCCCCGGACTGAAGAAAGTATTCGATCACCCCGCTGTCGGGCCAAAAGCCGTGCTCGATGCTTTTTACGCCGGCCGAGAGGGCGTTTTTTATATTTTCGGCGCCGTTTACATGCGCCATGACGCAAAAGCCTTCTCCTGAAGCGATTCTGACAGCCTCGCGCATTTCTTCATAAGTAAGGGACGGGCCTCCGATTTTGCCGTCGGTTTTGAAGCCCAATATGCCCGAAGCCATTATTTTTATAAAATCCGCGCCCAGCTTTCTCGCTTCCGCGACAAGAGCCGCAAAGTCCTTCATGCTGCGGAAAGAGCGACCGACGATCGAGCCGTAGTATCCGTGCTTATGGATGGCGAAAACAGGCGTGCGGTAGTCTATACCATATTCGCCGGCTATCTCTCCGGCAAAGGCGGAAGCCATGCATCTGTCGCCTCCGTCCCTGAAAAAGGAGATCCCCGCCTCCGCACAGGATTTCAAGTTCCGTCTTACAAATTCCTTGTCGACCCCGTTTCTATGCCTCGCCATCGCGGCGCCGAAATCGACGCCGTCCATGGCGACGTGCCCGTGACACTCGTACATACGCTGAAAGCCCCCTTCGCATATGAACCTAATAAAACACGAAAAGTCCCTGATTTCAAGGACTTTTCGTAAATTTTTTATGCCTTATTTCTTTTTTATCGGGTAATAAATCTCCGTAACATACTCATCAGGGCTTACGTTGTTGTCGCAGCCCTTTACATAGAGCTCCATCGGGGGTCCTGAAATCACATAGCCCTCGCGTTCCGTCCACTCCGCCAGGGCCGCATAGCAAGCCGTGAAATCGTCATAAGCTCCTATCCTCGTTGCAAAGCAGCAGAGGCCGGGATCAAGCCTTCTGATTCCGTCCCCCTTGCTTTCGGAGACTACGACGCCGACCTCGATGTCCGTGCATTCGGGGTTGAAATCCTCGCTGTGATAGAGTGAAAGAGAGGGACCGGCGGGCTTCAGGCGTTTTCGCGCCAGACCCGCAAAAAGCTCTCCGAAGGCTTCCTCAAAATTTTTGAGCCCCATGTTTTTTCTTATGGAATAAATATTTACCGGTTCAAAGACGACGGTTTTTACCATATATTCTGTATTCATGAAGTTTTCACACCTTTCAATTTGTTCAATGTCCTGCTCCATCTGCTTCAGGATCGCCTGCTGACTGCTGATTTGCGATTTAAGCTGGTTCTTTTTTAAGAGAATCAGCGTTTTTAAATAGCTGTCGTCATTTTTCGATATTACCGCGGCAATTTCAGGCAGCGAAAACTGATACTGCTTCAGCCTTGAAATCAAAAGCATGGTGCGAAGCTGGGAAACCTCGTAATACCTGTATCCGGAATCCGAGCTAACATATCCAGGCTTCAGAAGTCCTATCTGGTCATAGTAGCGGAGAGTCTTGGAAGACACCCTGCTGATTTTCGAGAATTCCCCTATCGTAAGCATTTTTCCACCGCCTGAAAGTTATAAGAACATGTTCTGATTACAGTGTAAGGCTTTACCTAAGGGCAAAGTCAAGAGAAAAATTCGATTTTCATTAATTTTTTATAAGGGATATTTGCCGGTTCAAATGCCGTCTTGCGCGTATTGACAATTTCACCGCGACGGGATAGAATATATCTGTAATATTTTGGGCAGTACACGGCAGGCAAAGCGGGTGAGTACCGCGTTACCGGGACGGCATTTTTCAGCGATCATGACGAATGGACCTGTCACACGATGAAACCGGATGGGGATTTTTCCTCAGCCGTAAAGGATTTAAGGCCATGAGAGGCGAAACGGAACCGATATTCTGAGCCCGGCGCCATGTGAGCGTGCGCTTTGATAAAACAGAGCGGCTTTGTCCGGAATTAAAGCCGGCACAGCCTTCAGGTGCGAAACTAAATAGCTACGGCATCGTTTTTGAGCCGGAAGCCGACCGAAAAACGGAGGTTTGGCGGAGCGGGATACTTGTCCCGAAGCCGCCGGGCCTCTTTTTTCGTTTTATCAGGCTGAAAGCAATAAAAAGAAGTGAATAAAAAGCAAATATCACCCATGAATCTGCCGGACAAACCGATTTCCGTAAAAAAGACGCTTACCGGCTTTACTCAGTCCAAAAAACAGGGAGGCGAATTAATATGCATATCCAAAAGAGGGGGGCGGCGCTTCTGCTGGCGCTGCTTCTTATGACAGAGGCTGGCTTTTCCGCGCTGGCCGCTTCGGATGACGCGCTGAACGCAGCTGTCAGCGATACGGCGGCTTATGTCTATAAAACCGCAAAAGAGCCGCAGGTGGGCTCCATAGGCGGGGAATGGGCTGTGCTGGGACTGGCACGCAGCGGCTGCAGCGTGCCGGAGGAATACTACCAAAAGTACTACGCCGTCGTGGAAAGATACGTCTCGGCCTGCAAGGGAGTCCTTCACCAGAAAAAGTACACCGAGTACTCCCGGGTGGTTCTTGCGCTGACCGCAATAGGCAAAGACCCCAGGAACGTGGCTGGATACAACCTTCTGACGCCGTTGGGGGATTACGAAAAGACTATCTGGCAGGGACTCAACGGCCCGATTTGGGCTTTAATCGCCCTGGATGCGGGCAATTATGAGATGCCGAAAAACCCGGAAGCAAAGACTCAGGCGACGCGCGACATGTACATAGACCGCATTCTGGCCTGCCAGCTGCCGGACGGGGGGTTCTCACTCTTCGGAGGCACCGCAGCCGCTACCTCGGGGGACTCGGTGGCCGACCCGGATATCACCGGTATGGCGCTTCAGGCGCTGGCGAAGTACCAGTACAGAGACGACGTCAGGAAAGCAACCGAAGAAGCCCTGAAATGCATGTCCAAAAAGCAGAATGAAAAGGGCGGGTACTCCAGCTGGGGCAAGCCCAACTCCGAAAGCGTCGTACAAATTATTGTCGCGCTCACGGAGCTTGGTATCCCTCTTGACGACCCAAGATTTGTGAAAAACGGCTGCACGCTACTGGATAACCTGATGACCTTTTACCTGCCCGGCAAAGGGTTCCGGCATACCGCCGACGGCAGCGGTTCAAATCAGATGGCGACGGAACAGGGCTTTTACGGAATTGTAGCCGCCATGCGTCAGCGGGACGGCAAAAAAAGCCTCTACCGCATGAGCGACGCCATAAATATTTCAGCCTCGGGCAAAAGCGGCTTTGCGTCCGGCAAAGGGCTTGAAAACAAAAACGCCGACGTAAGAGCCGTGCCAATAAGCAAGCCCGGCATCACCTTCGACGACGTGGTGTTCAGCGACTCGATTTCCGCGATACAGGCGCTGGCGTCTCGCGGTATAATCAGCGGCTACGAAGACGGCACTTTCAGGCCGGACAGCACAATGACCCGCGCTGAATTTGCCGCTGTCGCAGTTAAAGCTCTGGGGCTTGCGGCAAAAACGCGCGGAGCGTTCTCCGACGTGCCTTCGTCGGAGTGGTTTGCCGGATTTGTGGATACTGCAAGCAGCTACGGCATCATAAAAGGCGTTTCGGATACTGCCTTTAATCCGGGGGGTACGATTACCAGGCAGGAAGCGGCCGTTATGGTGGCGCGCGCGGCAAAGCTCTGCGGCATGGATACGGCGATTGACGACGGGGCTGTGCGCGACATACTGGCGCAGTTTGAGGACTATGTTACGGCTTCGGCGTGGGCGCGTCCTTCGCTGGCTTTCTGCTACGCAAGCGACATCCTTTCTCAAAGCGATCTTGAGATACGCCCGCTTTTGCCCATAACGAGAGCGGAGGTCGCGCAGATGATTTTCAACCTGCTGGGAAAAGCGAATTTGCTGTAAGGTGACATACATGAAAAATATGAGGAAGAATTATAAATGGAAAATATTAGCGCCGATACTGCTTCTTGCGGTACTGGGATTTTCTTTTTGGTACGGCGGGAACGCTCCGGGCCTGAGGGGGTGGAGCGTATCCAAAGGAACCGTCTCCGCGCCCGCTAAGGCCGAGCCCTCCGCCGCCGGGCGCGAGGAGACCAAGTCCGGGGCGGGAGCGTCCGAATCCTCCGCTTCGGCAGCACCTGTTCCGGACATAAACACAGCGAAGCCGGGCGAAGAGTCCGCGTTAAAGGCGGCTGCTCCGGACTCCGGAAAGGGGCGGCCTCTCACCGCCGACGGGAAACTGGAGACGGCGAGGGCCCTGTCCGGAGGAGAATCGTCCGAAGGGGTGGAAAAAGGCTCTGAGGAGTATTCCAAATCCCAGGGCATGGAAATAAATCCCTCCACCGGAAAAGACAAATATTTTACCGATCCCGTTCCATCGGGAAAGCCTGTTCCGGTTGAGCCGCAAAACGCGGTAATAACCGACGAGGTCCACACCTGCACTCTATCCGTGCGCTGCGATACAATTTTGCGGAATATGTCCTGGCTGGATAAGAACAAATGGGAGCTCGTGCCCAGGGACGGAGTCATATTCGCCGCAAAAACCGTCACTTTTTATAAGGGGGAGAGCGTTTTTAACGTGCTTCAGAGAGAAATGAAAAAGGCAAAGATACACATGGAATTCAGGAACACGCCAATGTACAACTCGGTATACATCGAGGGCATCAACAACCTGTACGAGTTCGACTGCGGCGAGCTGTCCGGCTGGATGTACAGGGTCAACGGCTGGTTTCCGAATTACGGATGCTCAAGATATCAGCTTAAAGAGGGCGATGTCGTGGAGTGGGTCTATACCTGCAACCTCGGAATAGATGTCGGCGGCTACTATGCCGTAGGGTCGTGAGGCAAAATGGTCAACAGGGACACGTTTTCAAGCTATCACCCGCTTATAAATTTCCTGTATTTCGGGCTCGTGCTTGCATTTTCGATGGTTTTTACACATCCTTTTTGCCTTTCCGCTTCGCTTTTCGGAGCGACAGCTTATTCCATCTATCTGAACGGCCGGAAGGCCGTGCGCTTCAGCCTTGTCTGTATGCTGCCGATGTTTGTTTTCGCGGCGCTATTAAATCCGGCCTTCAGCCATAAGGGCGCGACAATTTTAACATACCTGCCGAGCGGAAATCCGCTCACGCTGGAGTCTATTGCCTACGGCATTTCGGCTGCGGCCATGCTTGTCGCAGTCATATCATGGTTTTCCTGCTACAACGCAGTTATGACTTCGGACAAGTTCGTGTATCTTTTCGGACGCCTCATACCGGCCATGTCGCTTTTGCTCTCCATGACGCTGCGCTTTGTGCCAAAGTTCAAAGCGCAGATCAGGGTGGTTTCCGACGCGCAGAAGTGCATCGGGCGCGACGCGTCGAGCGGCGGCGTTCTGCAACGCGCCAAAAACGGGCTTACCATCCTGTCGATCATGGTGACATGGGCGCTTGAGAACGCCATTGAAACGGCGGACAGCATGAAGAGCCGCGGATACGGTCTGCCCGGACGTACGGCGTTTTCTATATATCGCTTTGACAAGCGCGACCTCAAAGCGCTCGTTTTCCTGCTGCTCTGCGGTTCGTATATTGTCCTCGGCGCCTTGCTCGGCGGGCTCAGCTGGCGTTATTATCCGACCATGAAGGGCGTCTTCTCCGGCGCATTCACGCTGAGCGTATTTTTCGCGTATTTTTCGCTCTGCATCGCGCCTGTCGTTATAAATATTTCGGAGGACAGAAAATGGACTGCTTCAAAATCAGCAACCTGACCTTTTCTTACCCGGGGCAGACAGGGAAGGCTCTGGACAATCTGAGTTTCTCAGTGGGGCAGGGCGAGTTTGTGGTTCTCACGGGGCCGTCCGGCTGCGGGAAATCGACCCTTCTCCGTCATCTCAAGACGGCGCTTACCCCGCACGGGAGATCGAGCGGCGAGATTATCTTTTGCGGCCGCCCGCTGAGCAAAATCGACCGGCGGGAACAGAGCGCGCAAATAGGCTTCGTGCAGCAAAATCCGGATAATCAAATTGTGACGGATAAGGTATGGCACGAGCTGGCCTTCGGCCTGGAGAGTCTCGGCATGGATACGCCTGCAATACGCGGTCGCGTTGCCGAAATGTCCAGCTTTTTCGGGATACAGGACTGGTTTTACAAGAGCGTGACGGAGCTTTCGGGCGGGCAGAAGCAGCTTTTGAATCTCGCGTCGATCATGGCTATGCAGCCTTCGGTCCTTATACTCGACGAGCCGACAAGTCAGCTTGATCCTATCGCCGCGGCAGATTTTCTCGCCACAGTCGGCAAGCTCAACCGCGAGCTGGGCACGACTGTCATTATGACGGAGCATCGGCTGGAGGAGGTCTTCCCGATGAGCGACCGAGTGCTGGTCATGGATTCCGGAAAAATTGTATTCGACGGCACTCCGGGGGAGGTCGGAGAGAGCCTGCGCTTGCACGGGCACGGAATGTATCTAGCCATGCCTGTCCCGATGCGCGTTTTCGCCGCCGTTACCTCCGCTGGACGCTGCCCTGTTACCGTCCGTGAGGGGCGGCTCTGGCTCGACGGGCTGGCGGCTGAGCGAAGACTGTCTGAGGTTCCGGCGGCCGCACCAGAGAAAACCGGCCGCGGCGAGCCGGTCGTTGAGCTCAGGGACGTATGGTTCAGATACGAAAAGGATCTGCCGGACGTGCTGCGCGGACTGAGCTTCAAAGCATACAAAGGCGAGCTTTTGGCTGTTCTGGGCGGAAACGGAACCGGCAAAACAACGACGCTTTCGGTCATTTCCGGAATAAACAGACCGTACCGGGGGAAAGTCCTGCTCAAGGGCATGGAATTAAGGGGCGGTAAAAATATTTTTGACAATCTTCTCGGCGTACTTCCGCAGAATCCGCAGGCGCTGTTCGTGAAAAAGACGGTGCGCGAGGATTTGCATGAAATCATTAAGGGACGAAAGCTCCCGAAGGAGGAACATGACCGCCGTCTGTCGTATGTTGTCAGGCTGTGCCGGCTGGAGGAACTGCTGGAGCGCCATCCCTTTGATCTCTCCGGCGGTGAGCAGCAGAGGGCCGCGCTGGCGAAAATCCTGCTGCTCGACCCCGAAATCCTGCTGCTCGACGAGCCGACAAAAGGTCTTGACGCCGGGTTTAAGCAGATTTTCGCTGAAATTCTGAATGCTCTTCTGCGCCGGGGCGTTGCAGTTGTAATGGTGAGCCACGACATTGAGTTTTGCGCGAAATATGCCCACAGATGCGCGCTGTTTTTTGACGGTTCAATCGTCACGGAGAACAAGCCACGGGCTTTTTTTTCGGGAAACAGCTTTTACACTACGGCCGCCAGCCGCATGGCGCGCCACCTGCTGCCGGAGGCCGTAACCGACGAGGACATTATCGTCGCCAGCGGCGGAAAGGCTCCGCCGGCGCCGACCATTCCGGAGGAAGCGCCGCTTCCGGAGGTTTCGGGAATACCGGACGGGGCGTTAAAATCCGCGCCGCATACAGAGACAAAAAAGCTTCCGCCTTGGCGGAAGCTCCTGGCCGGGGCAACGGGCGCGATAGCTCTCGCCGCCGCCGCGATATCCGTTTTCGAGCCGTGGCCGCCTGGAAGCGGACCTAAGTGGCTGCCCGGCGTTTTTATCGCCGCGTTTATAACGCTCTGCGCGGCCGTCAGCCGAAGGAGCGAAAAGCCGATCGAAAACGAGCAGGTTCCCGCCGGACAGCGAAGGCTTTCAAAGAGAACGGCAGCGGCGGCCGCGATGATTTTAGTCGCCATACCGATGACAATCTTTGTAGGGATTTTCTGGTTTGGAGACCGGAAATATTACTTCATTTCGCTGCTAATCATACTAGAAATCATGCTGCCGTTTTTCCTCGTTTTTGAGGGGAGGAAGCCGCAGGCACGGGAGCTTGTAGTCATATCAGCCCTCTGCGCTCTGGGCGTTGCCGGAAGGGCGGCGTTCTTCATGCTGCCGCAGTTCAAGCCGGTAATGGCAATCGTGATCATTTCCGGCGTCGCATTCGGAGGCGAGTCCGGTTTCCTTGTCGGCGCCGTGACTATGCTGGCGTCTAACATGATGTTCGGACAGGGCCCGTGGACGCCGTGGCAGATGTTCGCAATGGGAATCATAGGTTTTTTCGCGGGCGTTTTGTTCCGGAAGGGCGTTCTTCGCAGGAGCAGGCTGTCTCTGTGCATATTCGGGGGGCTTGCCGCGGTTGTTGTTTACGGCGGTCTGATGAATCCGTCGTTTGTTATTCAATATAACGATCACCCGACGCTCCCGATGTTCATAGCCGCTTACCTTACAGGCTTTCCGTTTGACCTTGTGCAGGCAGCCGCAACCGTTTTCTTCCTGTGGTTCATTTCCCGGCCCATGCTGGAAAAGCTGGACAGGATCAAAGTGAAGTACGGACTCGTCGAAGCAAGGGCAGGCGAGAGAGAGGCAGAGAGCAAAGCGGCATGCACGAAAACGGCGTAAAGCAGAGAAAAAGCAATTTCAAGCCGAATAAAACAAAGCCAGGCAGAGCAGGCGGGCTAATCGGTTTTCTTGAGCAGCGGTTTGGATCAAGCGAGAGCGAGGAAACTCTTTATCAAATATTATATAGTTCGGCGCCGGCCGCCTTAGCCATATACGGGCATGCCCTGTTCTCGAGGAGGATACGGTCAACGCTCCAGTAAAAGCTGTCTTTTCCAAGGAGCTCCGCAATGCCAGAACGCTCCACTATTTCCATGGTTGCTTTGGGAAGGCCGCAAATCGCGACGTCGATTCCACGCGCTTTCAGTTCTTTTATTACCTCCAAAAGGGTCTGGGCTCCGGACACGTCCATATGCGATGCTCCGCGCATCGAAAATATCACCGTATCGCAGATATCGCCAATCATGGATCTGATATTTTCTATTTCGTGGGTATTGGCAAAGATCAGAGAGCCTGTTATGTATACAACGCAGGCGTTTCCGTATCGCTGCCTGAGCGTCGGATCCGAAATTCCGGCTCTGTCCATATCGATTTTTTCGCAGTTTATTTCCAGACTGGAGAGCCGTTTAACAAGCAAAACCAGGGCGAGGAGCACGCCTATGACTATGGCTATGCTGAGATCGAAAAATACTGTCGCCAGCATGGTCACGAGATATTTCAGAATAGCGCCCTTGAACCTGCGAGAAAAGATATACTTTATTGCCTCCCATTCGTTCATTCTGTAAGCGGTGACCAAAAGCACGCCGGCTAGAGCCGGGAGGGGAATAGAGGACATGACGGGCGCGAGAAGAAACATGGAAATGAGCAGTACGATGGAGTGGAATATGCCGGTCAGGCGCGTCTGCGCACCGGATTTGATGGCAACGCTGGTCCTTGCTATAGCAGCGGTAGCGGGGATGCCGCCGAAAAACGGAAGGATTATATTTCCGACGCCCTGCGCGATAAGTTCCTGGTCGCTGTTCAAAAGCTTTCCTGTCATCCTTCCCGCGCTGGAGCCGCAAAGCAGGCTTTCGATCATTCCCAGCATCGCAATGCTGAAGGCGGGAGCAATGAGGTTCTTAACGGCTTCAGGGGATACTGAAGCAAGACTTAGCCGCTCTGCAGGCAGGAGAGTTTTCGGTATCTCGCCGACAGTTTTAACATCGAGCCTCAAAATACTGACCGCCGCAGTCGCAATAATGATGCCGAGCAGTGATGCGGGTACTACCGCATTCCACTTTCTTGGAAAAACGAGCATAAATAGTATGACTGAAAGACCTATTGCCACCGCGTAGGGATTAGGATGAAAACCAATTTTCGAATAGCTGAGCAGCTTCTCCACGGCAGATTCGCCTATAGATTTAACGCCGAATAAATTGTCCAGCTGACCAAGCGCTATTATGACGGCTATACCGGAGGTGAAGCCGGTTATCACCGGAGAAGGTATAAAGGCGGTAAGCCTGCCCAAATGAAACAGCCCTGCCAGCAGCAAAATGACTCCGGCCAGAAGAGTGGCGATAAAAACCCCCTGCAGTTGGTATTTTGCAATAACCGAAACCAGAACGGCGGCCATGGCGCCGGTAGGACCGGAGATCTGATAAAAAGCGCCGGACAAAGCGCTGATTACAATACCCGCTATTATAGCGGTAATAAGCCCCGAGGCTGCGTCCGCGCCGCTGCTCACTCCGAAAGCGAGGGCGAGCGGAAGCGCGACGGCGGCTACTGTTACACCCGCCATCAGGTCTTTTAGAATCTTTCCGCCGCTGTATCCCCTAAATTCTGACTTCAAATCTGACAAATAGCTGCGTAGCAAAGCATTCACCTTCCAGAAATGTTTAATTAACAGACACAAATCGAAAGTATAGACCTAATGAGCGTCGGTTTCAAATATATATACAAATTTCTGCGTATTTACCAAAATATCTATAGCGATTCATATATACTTTGCAGAAATATGCCAAAACAAAAATCCTTGTACCAAGCTGTTACAAGGATTTTTGTTCGGTCTGGCGCGGTTATCCGAATCTGAAGCATTTGAGCAGGGTGATAAGGGATCAGCTTCCTGACAAAGCAGGAAGCTGATCCCTTAAGCAAAAATCTGGTGCCGGTGACCGGGGTCGAACCGGTACGGTATCGCTACCACTGGATTTTGAGTCCAGCACGTCTGCCAATTCCATCACACCGGCGCAAACGCAAGTTGGATTATACAATATTGCAGTTCAGATTTCAAGTGTTAACTCAAAAGAACGTCCGCCAAATCGTCTCAAAAAATTTCAAAGCACTACACATATCGGAAAAGATATGCTATAATGACTGAACAGATAAAAAATTATGTTGTGCCAGGTTCCGAAGCGAGCTCGTTTTTTGCTCGGAAACCTATGCGAGCAACGTGCTTGGAGAACTTATGAAAGAGAAACCCGGCGCTTTCCGCACTACGATAGGCGGGCAGGCGCTTATTGAAGGAATACTGATGCGCGGGCCGAACAAACAGGCGATAGTGGTCCGCACAAAAGACGGCCTTGTCACAAAGGAAGAGGAGCTCAGGCTCACTAAGGACCGCCATCCCGTTCTGGGACTGCCCTTTATCAGGGGGCCTGTGACATTCATCGACAGCATGGCCAAGGGCATGAGCGCCCTCATGTTTTCCGCCGAACAGTCCGCGGGAGAGGACTACGAGCCGGACAAGCTGGACAAATGGATTGAAGAAAAAATCGGCTCGGAAAAGGCGCAGAAATTTATCCTTACCCTTTCGGCAGTGCTCGGGACTCTGTTTTCGGTGGCGCTCTTTTTTCTGCTGCCTACGCTTCTCGCGGGCTTCATCACCCCGTATATCGGCTCAGGATTTGTAAAAAACCTTGTCGAGGGCGTCCTGAGGATAGCGATATTTCTGATATACATCTGGCTGACATCCAGGATGAAGGACATACGGCGAGTCTTCGAGTATCACGGGGCCGAGCACAAGTCCATATTCTGCTATGAAAAGGGGCTTCCGCTGACCCTTGAAAACGTGCGGGTGCAGCCTACGCAGCATCCGAGATGCGGAACAAGCTTCATGTTTGTCGTAATGATAGTCAGCATACTGGTGTTCTCGTTTGTGCGCTGGTCCAATCCTCTTGTTCGTATGGCGCTAAGGATTCTGCTCATACCCGTCGTCGTAAGCATAAGCTATGAAATAAACCGATGGGTAGGAAGACACGACAACCTCGTATCCTCCGTTCTTTCCTATCCCGGCAGAGCCCTTCAGCGTCTTACGGTCTTCGAGCCGGACGACTCTATGATCGAGGTTGCCGTTAAAGCGCTGACGATGGTGATTCCTGAGCGGAAGGACGCGGATAAGTGGTAATTGTCGTTTTTTCAGGTCGTTTTTAGCTGGGGGTGTTTCTGCTGCCTAAAACCTATAATGAAATATACCTGGAATCGAGAAAAAAGCTTAAAGCGGCCAGAGTCAGCGAATACAGCCTGGAAGCCCGGATAATATTGTCCGCGGCGGCCAACAAGACCACCGAGGAGTTCATACGGGACGCCAGGCTCTATGCCGGAACCGAATATGAGGAAAAGGTCGAGGCTCTCATCAGGCGGCGCCTGAAGGGCGAGCCGGTAGCGTATATTACGGGGGAATGGGAATTTTACGGCATTCCCCTGAAAGTCACAAAAGACGTTTTGATACCCCGCGCGGACACCGAGGCGCTGGTAAGCACTGCGATTGAGCTGCTGAAGGGCAGGGAGGAAGCGAGGGTGTTGGATCTCTGCTCCGGCAGCGGCTGCATAGGGCTGGCCATCGCGAAGGAGCTTCCTTCCGTTCGCGTAGTCCTGGCCGACAACTCCGAGGAGGCGCTGAGGGTTTGCCGTGCAAATATCCTCAGAAGCAGGCTTACGAGCCGCGCTACCTGCGTAAAAGCCGATATAAGAGAGAACCCGCCAGGGCTAATAGGCATGTTCGACATAATAGTCTGCAATCCGCCGTATATCCCCAGCTCCGATATTGAAGGGCTGGACCCGCAGGTCAGGGATTATGAACCGCGCGAAGCGCTCGACGGCGGCGCGGACGGTCTTGACTTCTACCGACACCTCGCCTCCAAATGGCGCAGGGTGCTCAAACCGGGGGCGTTTGCGGCTGTGGAATGCGGGATAGGCCAGGCCCAGGAGGTAAGAAACATTCTGGCGCAAAATAACTTCATATATTACAAGACGGTTAAGGACCTGCAGGGCATAGACCGCGTAGTAGCGGCAAAGCTTGTCTAAAATAAAGGCTGAGGTGTTGGATATGTCAGAAAAGAAAAAGATGGTGGAGTCGGCGGCTCCCGCTTCCGACAAGAAAAAGGCGCTTGAAACCGCGCTCGCGCATATAGAGAAGACATATGGAAAGGGAGCGGTCATGCGGCTTGGGGACAACGCCAAGATAAACGTGGAGGCCGTCCCGACAGGCTCGCTCTCGATCGACCTCGCGCTGGGCATAGGAGGAGTGCCAAAGGGGCGCATAATAGAGATATACGGACCGGAGTCCTCCGGTAAAACGACGCTTGCCCTCCACATTATCGCTTCCACCCAGAAGCTGGGCGGAGAGGCCGCGTTCGTGGACGCGGAGCATGCGCTCGACCCGGATTACGCGCGAGCTCTCGGAGTCGATACAGACAACCTTCTTATATCCCAGCCGGATACGGGCGAGCAGGCCCTGGACATCACAGAGGCGCTGGTGCGCTCCGGAGCCGTGGACATCGTTGTGGTCGACTCCGTCGCGGCTCTTGTGCCGCGTTCGGAGATAGAGGGTGAAATGGGCGATTCGTTTGTGGGCCTCCAGGCCAGGCTGATGTCTCAGGCTCTGAGGAAGCTTGCAGGCTCCATATCAAAAACGAACTGCATCGTGATATTCATAAACCAGCTCCGAGAGAAAATAGGCGTATCCTACGGTAATCCCGAGGTGACCACCGGGGGCAGGGCTCTCAAGTTTTACGCCAGCGTCCGCATCGACGTGCGCCGTACCGAAACGCTGAAAAACGGTTCGGAGCTAATCGGAAACCGCACCAAGGTGAAAATCACCAAGAACAAGATGGCGCCCCCGTTCAAGGAAGCCGAGTTTGACATCATATACGGGGAAGGCATTTCCAAGACGGGAGAGATTATAGACCTGGGCGTAAAGCTGGATCTTATAGACAAGAGCGGCTCATGGTATACGGTTTCCGGGAACCGGGTCCAGGGGCGTGACGGCGTCAGGGACTTTCTCAAGGCAAACCCCTCGGTTGCAGCAGAGCTCGAGGAGGAAATAAGGAAAAACGCCTTCAGGCTTGCGGGCCTTCAGTCAAAGGCGATTACAAAGACCGCCGGGCCGGCGATAGACGTTACTGCGGAAGATTTTGAGGCATGATAAGGCTCGTGGGGACAGAGAAGTCCGGTCGCGGCGGCGAAGCCGTAACGCTCCGATTTGACGACGGCACTTCTCTGAAGGCCGACCTGTCGTCGGTTTCGGAGCTCGGACTTTTTGCCGGCAGGGAGTTTGACGAAACGGAATTAAAGGAGCTGAAGGCCGCTCTGCGCAGAAAAAACGCCAGATCGAAGGCCGCAGCGATGATAAGCGCCCGTCCTCTGTCGGAATACGAGCTCAAAAGGCGCCTCGTCGAGAAGGGCAGCTCCGAGAAGGACGCTTCGGAAGCCGCGGAGTGGCTTAAGGATTTGGGCGCCCTAAGGGATTCCGACTATGCGGAGATGATAGCAAGGCGCTTTGCCGCAAGAGGCTACGGGGCCGCAAAAATCAGGGACGAGTTTTTCCGGCGCGGCATACCCCGGGACTTGTGGGAGGACGCTCTGAGCAGGTACTCCGCAAACGAGGACTCTATCGACCGCTTCCTCGCTTTGAGGCTGAAAGGAAGCAATGACAGAAAAGAAATAAAAAAGGCCGCGGACGCGCTTTACCGCCGCGGCTTTTCATGGGACGAGATACAAGAGGCGCTTTCGAGATACGAGGATCTGCGCCTGTCGGAGGAATAGGAATGCCCTGCAAAGTAGGAATGGTATCGCTCGGATGCGCTAAAAATATGGTGAACAGCGAGCAGATGCTCTATAAGCTGCACGAGGCCGGATTTGACATATCCGGCTCTGTCGAGAATGCAGACGTAGTAATAATAAACACCTGCGGTTTTATCGAGAGCGCCAAAAGCGAGGCGATAGAAAACATACTCGAGTTCGCCGAGCTGAAAAACGCGGGCAGGATAAGCAAAATCATTGTAGCCGGATGTCTTTCCGAGCGTTACAGGGAAGAAATCCTCAAGGAATTGCCAGAGGTGGACGGCATACTCGGCTGCGGCAGCTTCGATGAGATCTCCGAGGTGCTCGGGGAGGTTATGGGAGGCGCGACTGTCAGCCGTTTCGGCGACATAAACGCGCCGGTGTCCGAAACCGAAAGGATAGTGACGACGGGACCGGGATGGGCTTATCTCAGGGTGGCTGAGGGCTGCGACAACCGCTGCTCCTACTGCGTAATACCGAAGCTCAGAGGAAAATACAGGAGCCGTCCGATAGAGAACGTCCTGAAGGAGGCCGAGGAGCTTGCCGCCCTGGGCGTGAGAGAATTAATTGTCATAGCACAGGATGTTACGAGATACGGAACGGATCTTTACGGTGAGCGGAAGCTTCCGGAGCTTGTTCGAAGGCTTTGCCTGATAGGAGGCGTGAGATGGATACGCCTGCACTACCTTTACCCCGACGAAATAGACGACGAGCTCATAGGCGTCATCGCTTCGGAGGAGAAGGTCCTTAAGTACCTTGACATACCGATTCAGCATATAAACGACGGAATACTGAAGCTTATGAACCGGCGGGGAAGCGGCGCAGAAATCAGGGCGCTTTTCAGAAAGCTCAGAGAGAGGATTCCGGGGGTGGTTCTCAGGACAAGCATAATAACGGGACTCCCCGGTGAAGGCGAGGCGGAGTATGAAGAGCTTTCGGAGTTTCTCCGAGAAGCAAAAATCGAGAGGGCGGGAATATTCGCGTATTCGCCCGAGGAAGGCACGCCGGCGGCGGAAATGCCCGGACGCCCGGATCAGGAAACCGCGGAGCGCAGGGCGGAGCTTCTCGTCAACCTTCAGTCCGAGATAATCGACGAGTTCAACGAAAGCCGCCTGGGCAGAGCCGAGGAGATACTGGTAGAGGGCTTTGATCCCGAAACCGGGCTTATGTGCGGAAGGAGCTATGCCGATTCACCGGACATCGACGGAAAGGTTTACTTAGAGGGAGCGGCGGAGGAAGGACAGTTCGTTAAGGTGCTTATAAAGGACGTAATCGACGGAGATCTTCTCGGAGAGGTGTTAGAATGACTACCGCGAACAAAATTACTCTGCTCAGAGTCGCCATGATACCGGTTTTCATGGCCGCCGTCCTGGTACGCGAGGAATATGCCCAGATAATTGCGCTTGTTATATTTATTCTTGCAAGCATAACCGACAGCATAGACGGATACATCGCGAGGAAATACAATCAAAGCACTAATTTCGGGATATTTCTTGACCCCCTGGCCGACAAGCTCCTCGTTACAGCCGCTATTTTAGTTTTTGTCGAGCGCGGGCAGATGCCAAGCTGGGCGGCGATGATAATTATCGCGAGGGAATTCGCGGTTACAGGCCTGAGGCTTGTGGCGGTAGGCGAGGGCAAGGTCATCGCCGCGGCCATGTCGGGAAAAATCAAGACAGCGGTTTCGATTATAGCCATCTGCATCATGCTCCTGCCCGTAAGGGGAAAAAACATCATGACTGCAATAGACACGGTGTGCTATACGGTCATGACGCTGGTAACCCTGTGGTCGGGAATAGAGTACTTTATAAAAAACGCAAAGCTACTGAACTACAGGAAATAAAAAGCTGTAAAAAATCGGGGGGCGGACAAATGTTCGCCCCCCGATTTTTTACAGCGTCGGTCTAAGACTTGTTGAAAGCTCTTTTTACCAGTTTTGTCAGCTCTCCGAAAACAAAGGGTATCAGCGCTACGAGTATTACAAAGTCCCAGTCGTACCAGGCGAAAGGCGTGACGTTGAATATGGAGCGAAGACCCGGGACTATTATGATCATTACCAGCAGGGCAAAGGAAACCAGGGCGGCGATATTCATGTTGCGGTTGCTGAATAGCCCGATTCTGAAAACGGAGAACTTCTCGGAACGCGCGGTGTAGGCCCTGAAAAGCTCGCTCATTATAAGAGCCACCAAAGCGTATGTGCGGCCCGTGTCGATGCCGTATTTCGTCCACCCGAAATAGAAGGCGGCAAGTACGGCGGCGGTCATCGCTACGCTCTGGACCGCGATGTTGATGAGCATGGGCTTGTTTATGATCGATTCGTTGGGATCTCGGGGCTTTTCCTTCATCAGTCCGGGTTCTTTTTTCTCGGTGCCGAGAGCCAGCGCAGGCAGCGCGTCCGTCAGAAGGTTGACCCATAAAAGATGGATGGGGAGAAGCGGGATGGGCCAGTTGAGGATCATTGAGAGGAATATGACGAGTATCTCGCCGACGTTGCAGGACATCAGGAAGAATACGAACTTTCTTATGTTGCTGTATATCACGCGACCCTCCTCGACCGCCTTGACGATGCTCGAGAAGTTGTCGTCGGTCAGTATCATGTCGGCCGTTTCTTTGGTGACGTCCGTTCCCGTTATGCCCATCGCTATGCCTATGTCGGCGCGCTTAAGGGCGGGGGCGTCGTTTACCCCGTCTCCCGTCATGGCCGCGATGTTTCCGTTGGCCTTTATGGCCTGCACGATGGCCACCTTATGCTCCGGTGAAACGCGGGCGTAGACGTTGACGTTTTTTGCTGCCTCGGCTATCTCGCTTTCGCTCATCCGGCTGAGATCGGCGCCGGCAAGAACCTGATCGTCCGATTCGATTATGCCGAGCTGTTTCGCTATTGCCGCCGCTGTCTCGCGGTAATCGCCGGTTATCATTACGACGCGTATGCCTGCCGATTTGCAGATTTTTATGGCCTCCGCGGCCTCAAGGCGCGGGGGGTCGATCATTCCGACAAGCCCGCAGAATACCATCGCCTGCTCGTCGCTTTCGGAATCAGGATGCTCCGGCACGCTGCCGACCTCCCGGAAGGACATTGCAAGCACGCGGTAGGCCATGGAGGCGAGCTTTTTGTTTTCGTCGAGTATTGCCTTCACGTCCTCGGAAGTTATGGGTTCGATACTGCCGTCTCTTCTCATGATACGGTCGCAGCGTTCCACGAGTATGTCGGGCGCGCCCTTGGTGAAAGAATAAAACTTGTCCCCGCTTCCCTTGTGGAAGGTAGTCATGAGCTTTCGCTTCGAATCAAAGGGGATTTCCTGAAGGCGCGGGTGCAGTTCGTTCATTTTCAGCCGGTCGATACCAGCCTTCGCCGCGGCGACGATCATGGCGCCCTCGGTCGGATCGCCGATTATGCCCCAGTAGTTTTCTCCGTTTTCGGAGCGCTGCTCCAGCCTGGCGTCGTTGCAAAGGGCCTGTATCTCCAGAAGACGCCTTACGGCGGGCTCGTCCGCGACGTCGATTTTGTGGCCGTCAATGCTGATCCAGCCAGCCGGATTGTAGCCTTCGCCCAAGACGTCCATTTCGGTTCCGGGAACGTACATCTTGACTATCGTCATCTGGTTCTGCGTGAGGGTGCCGGTCTTGTCGGAGCATATTACGGTCGTGCTTCCGAGTGTCTCGACTGCGTGCAGCTTTTTCATGATGGAATTGTGCTTTACCATCCTCTGCATCCCGAGGGCCAGAACTATGGTCACCACGGCGGGGAGCCCCTCGGGTATGGCGGCTACCGCAAGGCTAACGGCGGTCATGAACATTTCAAGCAGGGGCTCGCCCCTGAAAAGGCCCAGAACAAAGACCAGCCCGCAGATTATAAGGCAGGCGGTGCCGAGAAATTTGCCCATCTCGGCGAGCTTTTTCTGCAGGGGAGTTTCCTCCTTATCCTCCTCCTGTATCATCTCGGCGATCTTACCTATCACGGTGTTCATTCCGGTCGAGGTTACGATTCCGGCGCCTCTGCCGTATGTCACGATAGTGCTCATAAAGCCGCAGTTTTTCCTGTCGCCGAGACCTACCTCGCCGTTAAGCGTGATTTCCGCATGCTTTTCAACGGGGACGGATTCTCCGGTTAGCGCCGCCTCCTCAACCTTAAGGTTAACCGTGCTTATGAGCCTCAGGTCGGCCGGGATGTAGTCTCCGGTATCGAGAGTAACGAGGTCGCCGGGCACCAGCTCGGAAGCCGGTATGGACAGCTGCTCCCCGCCGCGTATTACCTTGGCGTTGGGAGCGGACATTTTTTTCAGAGCCTCAAGAGCTTTCCCCGCACGGTATTCCTGGAATACTCCGAGACAGGAATTTAGAATGACTATTCCGATAATCACTATTGAGTCGGTGACCTCGCCGACGAGGATGGACACTATGCTTGCGATAATAAGTATTATGACCATGTAATCCTTCAGCTGGTCCAGAAGCATGGAGAGTATTCCGGGGCCCTTCTTTTGAGCAAGCTCGTTGTGCCCGTATCTCTCAAGCCTTTGCTTAGCTTCTGCCGGACTCAGGCCGGCGGCAAGGTCTGTTTGCAGCTCCCTGCAGACATCCTCAGCCGTATGAAGATACCATTGTTCAGTCAAAGATACTACCTCTTTTCTCTTTCAAATATAACAATATTATGTTTAATATCGGTGTTTATATAATTTCGATCGCCGTCTTGCAGCAATCACATCCCGCATTCCTCCCAAATAACAAACCCGGGTATAACTGTCAAAGCCATACCCGGGCGTAAACCGATGGGAAGCTCATGTATAGCCGGCACAGTTATACATGAGTCTCGTTATTTAAGACAAGCCAGACTGTAATCAGCCAGGATGTTGACTTGCCGCACTTTTTTGTGCCAACTACTCCCTCATGAGTATTAAATTATATGGGAAATATAACATATAATCCGGAGAAAGTCAAACGAAAAAAGCGCATTTCAAAGGGAATCCGTCCTGGAAAAGCGTTTTTCGTTCTAGCGAGCGTTGCCAGTCATTTGCGAATCGCCGTTAAGCATGCGGTTCAGGTCGTACAAAAGGCAGAAAAGCACTATAACGAGGGCGACGGCGCCGAAATTCATGGTGAGAAGGTAGCGCTTCATAAGATAGGCATAGTAGCCCAGAAGAGATGCGAAGGAAACCAGAATCGCGACAGGATATCGTCTTGAGCGCAGCACGGCGTAGCAGAGGGATAAAATGTCGGCAATGAAAAAATAGCGGTCGTGCATGTGCGGCAGAAAGAAGGGAACGGCTACCGAAAAAATAAGCGAAAGGGAAAAGAGGACCTCGTCCGTAATGTTTGCCCGACTTCTGTAAACCGCGACATAAACTATAATAATGAAGATAAAAGCCGCGGCTATGCCGAGCCTTGCCGCGAGGACCGACTTGTCAATATCAAAAAACGAAAATATTGTCGGGGCGTTGTAGTTGAGGCCGTCGCCAACGGTGTCCACCTGATTGAAATAGAGCGTGACGGTGTCCCAAAAGGGGCGGCCCGCAATTACGGAGGGAAGAACGAGAGCCGCATATGTCAGCGGGAAAGCCAGCAGATGCCGTACTTTCATTCTCCTTGCAATAAGAAAGCTTAAATACACAGGCATGATGAAGACTGCCTGAAGCTTGAAACCGAATGAAAGCGCCAGCATCACCACCGACAGGACAGGCTTGTTTTTCAGCATGAAGTATAAGCCGAGCAGGGCGAAGGAGGCGTATATAGAATCGCACTGCGCCCAGCATGAACCGTTGAGCACCACCGTCGGGAGAACGAGTATAAGAAAAAAGACGGCGAGCCTTTTCAGGCGGTTCTCCGTGAAAACGGAAACCAGCTTGAGTCCCGAAAACGCCAGGACAATGTCGAAAGCTACGGAGAGGAGCTTTATTAAGTAAAGATCGTACAGAGGGAAATACGAGAACAGGGCGAGGAAATACAGATAAGGGACATTGTAATTTCCTATGGAGTATCTGAGCCCCTTGAAGCCGCCGGCGACACGGAAAAAATCGATCCATTTCTGGAGGAAATCCTTGTAGTCCAGCGTGGCATACGGCAGAAAATAAAGCCTTAAGTCCATAAGCAAGGTTAGCAGTATTATGCATATGGAAAGCTCGTATATGTTACGAAGCAGCCGCTCGCGCCAAAGCAGGAAGGCCGCCGACGCCACGGCAAGCAATATGAACAGTATGATAAACGCCAATGCGAGCACCTCCGTAAAAGACCTGCGATAAAAATCTCTGCAAATAAATAACGGCGAAACATAAAGCTTCGCCGCTAAAACAAACAAAAAGACAAAAACAAGTATAAAAAGCTTGACATAATAAACCAAGCCTGATATAATGACTTGCTATATGTACCAATCCACACAGCCCGCCTACTCTATATCTCTAACGCTATTCTAGCACTTTTTTCGAAAAAAGCAACAGCGGTTGCAGAATTAGTAACAACTTGCCCGTGCGTGCAGTTTTTATACCGCGTGCCAAAAACTAATGTACAAGGAGTGAAAGCCCTGATGGTCAAGGACGTCTACTACGGCAAAACGATGCGCAAGAGCTTTGCCAAGATCGACGAGATTCAGGATATGCCGAATCTTTTGGAGATCCAGAAAAGCTCGTACAACTGGTTCCTTGAAACGGGTCTGAGGGAAGTCTTTAAGGATGTCGCTTCCATTTCGGACTATTCCGGCAATCTTGAGCTTTCGTTTATCGATTATTCGATGAATGAAAAGCCGAAATACACGGAGGAGGAATGCAAGGCCAGAGACGCGACCTATGCCGCGCCGCTCAAGGTCAGCGTACGCCTGAGGAACAAGGAAACCGAGGAAATCAAGGAACAGGAAATATTTATGGGCGACCTCCCGCTTATGACTGCGGGCGGAACCTTTATCATAAACGGCGCCGAGCGCGTAATCGTTTCCCAAATCATCAGGAGCCCCGGGGTTTACTTTGAAAAACGCAAGGACAAGATAGCCGCGACCGTTTACAGCGCGACCATCATCCCGTACCGAGGCGCCTGGCTTGAGTACGAAACAGACCTTTCCGACGTATTTTACGTCCGCATAGACAAAAACCGCAAGCTGCCGGTTTCCTGGCTTATAAAGGCTATGGGTGCGCCCAAGCCAGACAAGCCGTATTCCTGGCTCTCCATGCCCTCGGCTATCGGCGGCGCCGTCACCAACGAACAGATAAAAGAGATATTCGGAGACGACGAGCGCATGGCTGCGACCTTTGATAAGGACACCTGCCGAAACAGGGAAGAGGCGCTTATCGAAATATACAGACGCCTGCGTCCGGGCGACCCCCCGACGGTTGACAGCGCGGAGGCGCTTTTGGACAGCCTCTTCTTCGCGCCTCGCAGATACGACATTTCCGCGGTCGGCCGCTACAAGTTCAACAAGAAGCTCGCCCTCGCAAGGCGAATAGCGAATCATAAGCTTGCCTTCCCGGTGGCTGACCCCATTACCGGCGAGATACTGGCCGAGAGCGGAGAGGTTTTAAGCGATGAGAAGGCCGATCTGATCGAGCGGAGGGGCGTTGTCGAGCTTACTCTTCTTTCCGAAGGCAAGCCTGTAAAAGTATTTTCAAACGGCATGGTAGACATGTCCGATTTCGTTGATTTTGACCCCGCCGAGCTCGGGATAAAGGAAAAGGTCAGGTTCATAATACTCCGCGACCTTATGGAAAAATACGAGGGCGACGCTCTGCGCGCCGCCGTGCTCGATAATATTGACGAGCTGATACCGAAGCATATAATACCCGACGACGTTTTCGCCTCCATAAACTACCTGAACTGCATCGCGCACAACATAGGCGAGGAGGACGACATAGACCACCTCGGAAACCGCCGCATGAGAAGCGTCGGAGAGCTTCTGCAGAATCAGTTCAGGGTGGGCTTTTCGCGCATGGAACGCGTCATAAGGGAGCGCATGACTCTTCAGGACCTTGACATAGTCACGCCGCAGTCGCTCATAAACATAAGGCCCGTTACGGCGGCGATAAAGGAATTTTTTGGCTCCTCGCCCCTCAGCCAGTTCATGGACCAGACAAATCCGCTTGCCGAGCTTACCCACAAGCGCAGAATGTCGGCCCTCGGTCCCGGCGGACTTTCGAGGGAACGAGCGAACTTTGACGTCCGCGACGTGCATTACAGCCATTACGGAAGAATGTGCCCCATAGAAACGCCCGAAGGACCGAACATCGGGCTTATATCCTATCTCGCGAGCTATGCCAGAGTAAACGAGTACGGCTTCCTTGTCACTCCCTACCGCAGAGTGGATAAAAAGGAGGGGCGCGTTACCGACGAGGTGTGCTATCTTACCGCGGACCAGGAAGACCAGTATATAGTGGCGCAGGCTACCGAGCCGACCGACGAAAACGGCGTCCTCCTGAATAAGCGCATAACCTGCAGGCACAAGGACGAAATAATAGAGGTTGACAAGGAGCTTGTCGATTTTGTCGATATTTCCCCGAGAATGATGGTGTCCATCGCCACCGCGATGATACCGTTCCTTGAAAACGACGACGCCAACCGCGCCCTGATGGGCGCGAACATGCAGCGCCAGGCCGTGCCGCTGCTCGTCACCGAAGCGCCCATAGTCGCCACGGGCATCGAGCACAAGTGCGCTGTGGATTCAGGCGTCGTAATAATGGCGGAGGGCGACGGAACCGTCGTCAAGCTCGATTCAACAAGCATAAGAGTAAAGTATGACGACGGCAGGGTGAGGGATTACAGGCTCACAAAGTTTGCCAGGAGCAACCAGGGCACCTGCATAAATCAGAGGCCGATAGTCAAAGTCGGGGAGCGCGTTACCGCGGATACGGTTCTGGCCGACGGCACGTCCACATGCCAGGGCGAGCTTTCGCTCGGAAGAAACGTTCTGGTAGGCTTCATGACCTGGGAAGGCTACAACTACGAGGACGCGATCCTTATAAACGAGCGGCTGGTGCACGACGACGTGTTCACATCCATTCACATAGAGGAGCATGAAATAGACGCGAGAGACACAAAGCTCGGGCCGGAGGAGATCACAAGGGACATTCCCGGCGTGGGCGAGGACGCGCTCAGGTATCTCGACGAGCGCGGAATAATCTGCGTCGGCGCGGAGGTGCACGCAGGCGATATACTTGTCGGAAAGGTCACGCCCAAGGGCGAGACGGACCTTACCGCCGAGGAAAGGCTGCTCCGCGCGATTTTCGGAGAAAAGGCAAGAGAAGTAAGAGACACGTCGCTGAAGGTGCCGCACGGCGAAAGCGGGATAGTCGTCGACGTTAAAGTATTCACGCGCAAAAACGGGGACGAAATGAATCCCGGCGTAAACATGGTCGTGCGCTGCTATATAGCCCAGAAGAGAAAAATCTCGGTAGGCGACAAGATGGCCGGACGGCACGGCAACAAGGGCGTCGTTTCGAGGATACTGCCGAGAGAGGATATGCCGTATATGCCCGACGGCACGCCGCTTGACATAGTGCTTAATCCTCTGGGCGTTCCCTCGCGTATGAATATAGGGCAGGTTCTCGAGGTCCACCTGGGCTATGCCGCCCAGGCGCTCGGCTGGAAGGTCGCGACTCCCATATTCTCGGGCGCGAATGAGCTGGAAATACGCGATACGCTCAAAATGGCGGGGCTCAGGAGCGACGGCAAGAGCGTCCTTTACGACGGCAGAACGGGAATGCCCTTCGACAACGCCGTTACCGTGGGCTATGTTTACTTCCTCAAGCTCCACCATCTTGTCGACGACAAGATCCACGCGAGGAGCACCGGCCCGTACTCGCTGGTGACCCAGCAGCCTTTGGGCGGAAAGGCCCAGTTCGGAGGACAGCGCTTCGGAGAAATGGAAGTCTGGGCTCTCGAGGCTTACGGCGCCGCATATACGCTTCAGGAGATACTGACCGTAAAATCGGACGACGTCACGGGGCGCGTTCGCACCTATGAATCCATCGTCAAGGGCAACAACATACCGCAGCCGGGAGTGCCGGAGTCCTTCAAGGTTCTTGTCAAGGAGCTTCAGTCGCTTTGCCTGGACGTCCGAGTTCTTGACGCCGACGGCGTTGAAATAGAGCTTAAGGCGGACGACGACGACGATTATTCGGGCATAAAGGACGAGAATCTGTATCAGGCGGACGACGACGAAATAGAGCTCGGCGGGTATACGATAGAGGACGCCGATATAGACGGTTTCGACGATTCCGAAGACTACGACGAATACGAGGAAGACGACAGCACCCTGCTGGACGACGATTTCGATGAAGACGACGAAATTCTGGATGAGGAGGATTAATAGATATGAGTTACACACCGTTTGAAGCCATCCAGATCGGCATAGCATCTCCCGAAATGATAAGAGCCTGGTCATACGGAGAGGTTAAAAAGCCCGAGACCATCAATTACAGGACGCTTAAGCCCGAGCGCGACGGCCTTTTCTGCGAAAGGATATTCGGGCCGACCAAGGACTGGGAATGCCATTGCGGAAAGTACAAGAAAATCCGCTATAAGGGCAAGATATGTGACCGCTGCGGAGTAGAGGTGACAAAGTCAAAGGTCCGCCGGGAGCGCATGGGCCATATAGAGCTCGCGGCGCCCGTTTCACATATCTGGTATTTCAAGGGCATACCCTCGAGAATGGGTCTTATACTCGACATATCGCCGCGCGTGCTTGAGAAAGTTCTTTACTTTGCGGCGTATATAGTTACGGACCCGGGGTTCACGCCCCTTATGAAAAATCAGATACTGACCGAAAAAGAATACCGCGACATGCGCGAAAAGTATGAGGACGACTTTAAGGCGGGAATGGGCGCGGAGGCGGTCAAGGAACTGCTTGCCGATATCGACTGCGAAAAGCTCTCCGAAGAGCTTCGCGCCGAGCTTAAGGACGCTTCTGGTCAGAAGAAAGCCAAGCTCGTAAAGCGTCTCGAGGTGGTGGAGGCGTTCAGAATGTCGGGCAACTCGCCGACATGGATGATCATAGACGTGCTTCCCGTCATACCGCCGGAGATACGCCCCATGGTGCAGCTGGACGGCGGACGCTTCGCTACGAGCGACCTAAACGACCTTTACCGCAGGGTAATAAACAGGAATAACCGTTTGAAGAGGCTGATAGCGCTCAACGCTCCCGACATTATAGTCAGGAACGAGAAGAGAATGCTTCAGGAGGCCGTCGATACCCTTATCGACAACGGCAGGCGCGGCAGGGCGGTAACCGGCGTAAACAGCCGCGCCCTGAAATCGCTTTCCGATATGCTGAAGGGAAAGCAGGGACGCTTCCGCCAGAACCTGCTCGGAAAGCGCGTGGACTATTCCGGACGAAGCGTTATTGTCGTCGGGCCGACGCTCAAGCTTTATCAGTGCGGTCTGCCGAAGGAAATGGCTATCGAGCTTTTCAGGCCATTTGTCATGAAGAAGCTTGTTCAGGACGGCGTCGCGAATAATATAAAGAGCGCCAAAAAAATGGTCGACAAGGGAAAGACGGAGGTATGGGACGCGCTTGACGTTATAATCAAGGAGCATCCGGTGCTGTTGAACCGCGCTCCGACGCTTCACAGGCTCGGCATACAGGCGTTTGAGCCGGTGCTGGTCGAAGGCAGGGCTCTCAAGCTGCATCCGCTGGTCTGCACGGCCTATAACGCAGACTTCGACGGAGACCAGATGGCGGTTCACGTTCCTCTTTCAGCGGAAGCCCAGGCGGAAGCGAGGATACTGATGCTGTCGGCTAACAACCTTCTCCGTCCCCAGGACGGAAAGCCGGTCACAGTACCGACCCAGGACATGATACTGGGGGCCTATTATCTGACCTACGAGCGCGAGGAGCCCGGCAGCGGAAAGGTCTTCTCATCTCCGAACGAAGCCATCATGGCTTACGACGAGGGGGCGGTTGGAATCCACGCCCCGATCAAGGTCAGGGTCCAGAAAGAGATTAACGGCGAGGTAGTGACAAAGCTGATAAGCACGACCGTCGGCCGCATAATCTTCAACGAGCCGATCCCGCAGGACCTGGGGTTTGTGGACAGGAACGACCCCGAGCATATGCTGGACTATGAGATAAACTTCAAGACCGGAAAGAAGCAGCTCGGAGACATAGTCAACAAGTGCATTTCAAAGCACGGCTTCACGCGGAGCACCGAGGTGCTCGACAACATCAAGGCTCTCGGCTTCAAATACTCGACGCTCGGAGCCATAACGATCTCGATTTCCGACATGACGGTTCCGGAAGCCAAGAAAATGCTAATAAACGAAACCGAGCAGAAGGTCCTCAACATTGAAAAGCAGTACAAGCGCGGGCTTATTACCAACGACGAGCGTTACAGGCTGGTCGTCGAGGAGTGGGAGCGCACCACGAAGGACGTTACCAACGCGCTTCAGAACGCTTTGGATGAGTTCAACCCCATCTTTATGATGGCGAACTCCGGAGCCCGCGGAAGCATGAACCAGATACGCCAGCTTGCGGGTATGCGCGGACTCATGGCAAACACGGCCGGAAAAACGATAGAAATCCCGATCAAGGCAAACTTCCGCGAAGGCCTCACCGTTCTTGAATACTTCATCTCCTCCAGAGGCGCTCGAAAGGGCCTCGCGGACACGGCGCTTCGTACCGCCGACTCGGGTTACCTTACCCGCCGCCTGGTGGACGTTTCGCAGGATGTCATAATAAAGGAGCATGACTGCGGTACGCATGACGGCATCGAGGTTTCGGAGATTATGGAAAAGGGCCAGGTGATCCTGAGCTTCGCGGACGCCATTCACGGAAGATTCCCGGCGGACGACATAGTCCATCCCGAAACGGGCGAGATCATATTTGACAGAGACCATATGCTGCTCTTTTCGGATGCCGCTGCGCTAACCGCGGCGGGAATCAAAAAAATAAAAATACGAACCGTTCTTGCCTGCGAAGCGAGGCGCGGCGTCTGCGCGAAATGCTACGGCATCAACCTTGCCACCGGCGAGCCGGTCAGCGCGGGCGAGGCTGTGGGCGTCATAGCGGCTCAGTCGATAGGCGAGCCCGGAACGCAGCTGACCATGCGTACCTTCCACTCGGGCGGCATCGCGGGAGACGACATTACACAGGGACTTCCGAGAGTCGAGGAGCTTTTCGAGGCCAGAAAGCCGAAAAAGATGGCCCAGATTTCGGAAATCAGCGGCCGCGTCACCATCGAGGAAACCAAAAAGAACAGCGTATACACGATAAATGTAATAAACGAGCAGGACGGAGAAGTCAGATCCGTCATAGCGCCCGTTAACTCCGGCATCAAGGTGGCGGACGGCGACTATATTGAAAAGGGAACGCTCCTTACGAGCGGTTCGCTCAACCCGCACGACGTGCTTCGCATCTGCGGCGTGGAGGCCGTGCAGAACTATCTCATTCAGGAGGTCCAGAAAGTCTACCGCCAGCAGGGCGTCGATATAAACGACAAGCACATCGAGGTCATATGCCGTCAGATGATGAGAAAGGTGAGAGTGGAGGATCCGGGAGACACGGAGCTTCTCTCCGGGGCTACTGTGGATGTGTTTGAGTTCAAGGACGCCAATCAGAAGATCCTCGACAGGATAGCAGCAGGCGAAACGGAGCTCAGAACCGCTACCTGCACAAGGCTCCTTATGGGAATCACAAAGGCTTCGCTGGCCACGGAATCCTTCCTGTCCGCCGCCTCCTTCCAGGAAACAACTAAGGTGCTGACCGAAGCCGCCATAAAGGGGAAAATCGACCACCTTATAGGACTCAAGGAGAACGTCATAATAGGAAAGCTGATTCCGGCGGGTTCCGGCCTCGGCCTTTACAGGGATTTTGTGGAGACGGAGTCCTCCTGCGAATGATTTTGCGAGATTTTTACACGGATTTTCTTTTCCGGGGCGTTAATCAGGTATAAAATAATTTTTACTGTGTTTATCTGTTCGCGAGGGGCGCGGCGAGAATTGTAAAGGAAAGCTGCGCCCCCTCAAAATATATTTGTTGACTCTGCGCAAATACTGTGCTAAAATACTATGCAGTTTGCGGAAGGAAGGTTGCTGTGCTTTCAGAATTAAAAACCGGCAAAAAGCTAGTTGGTTTGAATCAGTGCCGCAAAGCTGTAAAGAACGGAAGCGCGGCGGCTGTTTTCATTGCGGAGGACTCCGAAAATCGGATAAGGCTTTCGCTTCTGGAGCTTTGCAGAGCAAACGGAGTCGAAACCGTGTCGGTTCCGACGATGAGGGAGCTAGGGGACGCCTGCGGAATCGAAGTAGGAGCCGCGGCTGCCGTATTGTTGAAATAAAAAGGCATTTTTACGGATTAAATTATTTATTCCGATAAAAATATATTAAATAAGGAAAGGAGGAAAATAATGCCCACTTTTAATCAGCTCGTCAGAAAGGGCAGGGAACAGGTCACCTATAAATCCACCTCACCGGCAATGCAGAAGGGTCTCAACACTCTGAAAAACAGGGAAACCGACCTTCCGTCTCCGCAGAAAAGAGGAGTCTGCACGGCGGTAAGAACCTCGACGCCCAAAAAGCCCAACTCGGCGCTTCGCAAGATCGCCCGCGTACGCCTCTCGAACGGCTACGAAGTGACTGCCTACATCCCCGGCATAGGACATAACCTTCAGGAGCACTCCGTTGTTATGATCCGCGGCGGGCGTGTCAAGGATCTCCCCGGCGTGAGATATCACATCATCCGCGGAACGCTTGATTCGCAGGGCGTTGCAAAGCGCATGCAGGGAAGAAGCAAGTACGGCGCGAAGAGACCGAAGCCCGGTCAGGCCGCGGCTGCTGCAGGACGCAAGAAGTAAGACCCGCTTTTCAGCAAGGCGGTGCCTTGCCGGAAGATTAACATATTTTGATATATTATAATAGGTATGTTATCTTGAGGCAGGCATTCACGGAGGAATAATTTCTTTCGAGTACCTATGAAATCATTTTATGAAGGAGGGACGCATAGTGCCCAGAAGAGGTAACGTACCCAAAAGAGAAATTTTGCCCGATCCGCTGTACAATTCGGTTCTGGTGACAAAGCTGGTCAACAGCATAATGCTGGACGGCAAAAAGGGCGTAGCGCAGAAGGTAGTTTACGGCGCTTTTGAGACGATCGAGCAGAAGACCGGAAAGTCCGCTCTCGACGTTTTCATTCAGGCGATGGAAAACATCATGCCTTCGCTTGAAGTTAAGGCCCGCCGCGTAGGCGGCGCAACCTATCAGGTCCCCATCGAGGTGAGACCCGAGAGGCGACAGACGCTCGGACTGCGCTGGATCACGAATTATTCCAGATCGCGCAGCGAAAAGACAATGAAGGAACGCTTGGCCGCAGAAATCATGGATGCAAGCAATAATACCGGGAACTCGGTCAAGAAGAAGGAAGACATGCACAAGATGGCCGAGGCAAACAGAGCGTTCTCGCATTACCGCTGGTAATCCGCTTGCGGATAATTGAAATAGGAGAAGATTTATGCCAAGGCAATGTACCCTCAAGAATACGAGAAATATCGGAATAATGGCGCACATAGATGCGGGCAAGACCACCACGACGGAGCGCATACTGTTTTATACAGGACGCACATACAAGCTGGGCGAGGTCCACGAGGGCGCCGCCACTATGGACTGGATGGAGCAGGAGCAGGAGAGAGGCATTACCATAACCTCCGCCGCGACCACTTGTTTCTGGAAGGAACACCGCATCAATATAATAGACACTCCCGGACACGTCGATTTTACGGTCGAGGTCGAGCGCTCCCTCAGGGTTCTCGATGGGAGCGTCACCGTCATGTGCGCCAAGGGCGGGGTTGAGCCACAGTCTGAGACCGTCTGGCGGCAGGCCGATCGCTACCATGTTCCCCGCATGATCTACGTCAATAAAATGGATATTATGGGCGCGGATTTTTACCGTGTTCTCAGCATGATCCGCGACAGGCTCAAGTGCAACGCCGTTCCGATCCAGCTGCCGATAGGCAGCGAGTCGGAATTCAAGGGAATTGTTGACTTAGTCGAAATGAAGGCCGACGTTTACTACGACGAGCTCGGAAAAGACATGCGCGTCGAGGAAATTCCCGAGGATATGAAAGAGCTTGCGCTTGAGTACAGAACTGCCCTGCTTGAGGCGGTTTCCGATTTCGACGACGAGATCATGATGCTGTATCTGGAAGGCGAAGAGGTCCCGGTGGATATGATAAAGTCCGCCATAAGGAAAGCGACCATAGCCAACGAGATGGTTCCCGTGGTTTGCGGCACATCCTACCGCAACAAGGGAGTGCAGAAACTATTAGACGCGATTGTGGACTATATGCCTTCGCCTTTGGATATACCTCCGATTGAAGGTACAAACCCCGATACCGGCGAAACTGAAACGAGGCCCGCGGACGACAGCGCGCCGTTTTCGGCTCTCGCGTTCAAGATTATGACGGATCCTTACGTCGGAAGGCTTTCCTTCTTCCGCGTATATTCAGGAACCGTGAACTCCGGCACTACGGTCATAAATTCCACCAAGGGGAACAGGGAGCGTATGGGGCGCATTCTTCAGATGCACGCCAACCACAGGGAGGATATAGAAACCGTTTATTCCGGAGACATTGCAGCGGTCGTCGGACTTAAGAACACCACTACCGGCGATACGCTCTGCGACGATAAAAACCCCATAATACTCGAGTCTATGGAATTCCCCGAGCCGGTAATAAGAGTGGCGATAGAGCCGAAGACAAAGGCCGGACAGGAAAAAATGGGAATAGCGCTCTCAAAGCTCGCGGAAGAGGATCCGACCTTCAAGACCTATACCGACGCGGAGACGGGACAGACGATTATCGCAGGAATGGGAGAGCTCCATCTCGAAATTATAGTGGACAGGCTCCTGCGCGAGTTCAAGGTGGAGGCCAATGTCGGCAAGCCGCAGGTCGCATATAAGGAAACAATCAAGAAATCTGCCACCGCCGATACCAGATACGTCCGCCAGTCAGGCGGAAAGGGTCAGTACGGCCACGTCAAGATTACTGTCGAACCCAACGAATCCGGCAAAGGCTACGAGTTCATCGACAAAATCGTGGGCGGCGCCATACCCAAGGAGTATATCCCGGCGGTCGATCAGGGCATACAGGGCGCGATGCAGTCCGGCGTGCTGGCCGGCTTCAATGTCGTAGACGTCAAGGTAACGCTCTTCGACGGTTCGTTCCACGAGGTCGACTCTTCGGAAATGGCGTTCAAGATAGCGGGAAGCATGGCCTTCAAGGAAGCCTGCCAGAAAGCGAGCCCGACTATCCTCGAGCCTATAATGAAGGTAGTCGTCATGGTTCCGGAGGAGTATATGGGCGACGTTATGGGCGATATAAGCTCCCGCCGCGGACAGATACTCGGAATGGAGACGAGAAACGGCGCGACCCAGATCGAAGCCAATGTTCCGCTTTCCGAGATGTTCGGATATGCGACGGATCTTCGAAGCAGGACACAGGGCAGAGGAAATTACAGCATGGAACCCAGCCACTATATCGAAATACCGAAATCCATCCAGGACAGTATAATCAACTCCTCTGGAAGACAGTAGGAATCGGTTCCCAAAGGTAAAAAAATGTTGCAAAAACAGCGTCACTGCTGTAAAATAGCTCCGTTACTAACAATAAGATATTATTTAATTGATTATAAGGAGGACAACTCACCATGGCTAAGCAAAAGTTTGAGAGAACAAAGCCCCACGTAAATATCGGAACCATCGGTCACGTTGACCATGGCAAGACTACGCTTACAGCTGCTATTACCAAGTACCTCAGCTTCCTCGGTAAGGCCAAGTTCGAAGCATACGACCAGATCGACAAGGCTCCCGAAGAGAGAGAAAGAGGTATTACCATCAATACCGCCCACGTTGAATATGAAACCGAGAAGCGCCACTACGCCCACGTCGACTGCCCGGGACATGCGGACTATATCAAGAACATGATCACCGGAGCCGCGCAGATGGACGGCGCGATCCTCGTCATCGCCGCTTCCGACGGACCCATGGCGCAGACCCGCGAGCACATAATCCTCGCCCGTCAGGTCGGCGTTCCCGCCATCGTTGTTTTCCTTAATAAGATCGACCAGGTTGACGATCCCGAGCTCATCGAGCTTGTCGAGATGGAAGTCCGCGAGCTTCTGAACAAGGAGAAGTTCCCCGGCGACGACATCCCCATCATCAAGGGCTCCGGCCTGAACGCACTTGCCAGCACCTCCACGGATCCGAACGCTCCCGAGTACGCCTGCATCAAGGAGCTTATGGACGCTGTTGACAGCTACATCCCCACCCCCGAGCGCAAGGCCGACCTGCCCTTCCTCATGCCTGTTGAGGACGTGTTCACCATCACGGGCCGCGGCACCGTTACCACGGGCCGTGTAGAGCGCGGAAGAGTCAAGGTCGGAGACGAAGTCGAAATAGTCGGCATAAAGCCCACCAAGAAGTCTGTCGTAACAGGAACCGAAATGTTCCACAAGACCCTTGAGTACGCCGAGGCCGGCGACAACGTGGGAACGCTTCTCCGCGGCATTGCGAAGAACGACGTCGAAAGAGGTCAGGTTCTCGCGAAGCCCGGCAGCATCAAGCCCCTCACGAAGTTCAAGGGCCAGGTCTACGTTCTGACCAAGGAAGAGGGCGGGCGCCACACCCCGTTCTTCAACAACTATCGTCCGCAGTTCTATTTCCGCACGACTGACGTTACCGGTATCATCCAGCTTCCGGAAGGCACCGAGATGTGCGTTCCCGGCGACAACGTCGACATGATAGTCGAGCTCATCACTCCTATCGCGATTGAAACCGGTCTCCGCTTCGCTATCCGCGAGGGCGGCAGAACTGTCGGTTCCGGCGTCGTCATTGAAGTATTCCAGTAATCTACGGACTTTTAAGCCCGCATCGCTCAGATGCGGGCTTAACTTTTTGTTTTGCGTTATTTTTTAAGCATTTTTATTAAATAAAAAATATTGAGGTCTTACTTGATTAAAAAATAAAAAGGTGTATAATAAAATGTGATGAGATATGCTCATTTTCAGGAATCAGGAAGGAGGTATTCCCGTGTTCAATATAGGAGACAGGATAGCGCACCCGATGCACGGCGCCGGGATTATCGCGGACATAGAAAAAAAGAAAATAAACGGAATAATAAGGGAATACTACGTCCTTAAGCTGCCTGTAGGGGGCATGCTCGTGATGATACCCACGGAAAACTGCGAGGAGATAGGGGTAAGGCCGATAATCGACGAGCGCCAGGCCGACAGCATTATCGACGCAATCTCCGGCATCGAAATAGACATGTCGCAGAACTGGAACAGGCGCTACCGGGAGAATATGCTGAGAATAAAAAGCGGCGACCTCATCGAAGTCGCGAGGGTGGTAAAGGGGCTTATGGCCAGGGACCTCGAAAGAGGCCTCTCGACCGGCGAAAGGAAAATGCTCCGCAGCGCAAAGCAGATACTCATATCGGAGATAGTTCTTTCAAAACATTCCTCATATGAAGCGGTCGAGGAGCTTATAAACTCGGTCATGTAGAGTTTTCGAGCGCATCAAATTGTAATATAGGGCGCTGAATATATAATAAACAGGGCTGTAATCACAGCTCTTTTTATATAAAGGGGCGATGATTTGACAGCCTTGTTTACCAAGCCTAAATCCTCTGAGAGGAACCGCCTGTTCTGCAGCGCGGTTATCGTCGCCGCGGGCAGCGGAGAGCGCATGCGGGGCATAAACAAGCTTTTTGCTAAGCTTGACGGCGTGCCGGTGCTGCTGAGGAGCATTCTGGCTTTTGAAAAAAGCGGCTGTATAGACGAGATAATCGTCTCGGCAAGAGGCGAAGAGATGGCCGCCATATGCGAGCTTGCGGCTAAAAACGGGGTCAAAAAGCTCTCAAAAGTAATAGAAGGCGGAGAAAAGCGCAGCGATTCAGTGTATAAAGGGCTGATGGAGGTATCCGAGAAATCGGTTTTGACGGCGATACACGACGGGGCGAGACCGCTTGTGACCGAAAGAGTCATAGAATCCGCCGTCCTGGCCGCTGCTCGGTCGGAAGCCGCCGCTCCCGCCGTCAGGGTTAAAGACACAATAAAAACGGTAAGCTCGGGAAAAGTTAAGGACACGCCGGACAGGTCTCTGCTTTACGCCGTGCAGACTCCCCAGGTTTTCAAAACCGACGTCATAAAGGCGGCGCTGACCGCAGCGATAAAATCCGGTGCAGAGCTTACGGACGACTGCATGGCGCTTGAGAGGCTCGGAATCCCAGTTGTGATAACCGAGGGAGATTACAATAACATAAAGATAACCACGCCGGAAGATTTGGCGGTTGCCGAGGCTGTTTTGAGAGGAAGGGAAGCGAGAGAGTGAGAATCGGGCACGGATACGATGTCCACCGCTTTGAAAAGGGCCTGAAGCTTGTCCTCTGCGGCGCCGAAATCCCTTATGAATACGGCCTTAAGGGCCACTCGGATGCAGACGTCGCCGTACACGCACTCATGGACGCGCTTCTGGGAGCGGCGGCGATGGGCGACATCGGGAAGCATTTTCCTCCTTCCGACCCTGAGTACAGGGGAATAAGCAGCATGGAGCTTTTAAGGAGAGTAAAGCGCAGCCTCTCCGACAACGGATTTGAAATCGGGAATGTAGACGTCACGGTAGTGGCGGAAAAGCCGAAAATCGCGGCATATATCATGCTGATGCGAGAAAACCTTGCAGAGGTTTTGAACACGGATATAAGGAATGTCAGCGTAAAAGCGACGACCGAGGAGGGGCTGGGATTTACCGGCGCGCTTCTCGGCATAGCCGCTCACGCTGTTGTACTGATAAATGAGAAAACCGGCTTTCAGCATATTTAATCGGAGATTGAAATGAACTATTTTAACGCTGAATTCATCAAATCAGCTGCCGGGGAATCGGATTTCATTAAAGACGGCCTGCCTCAGATAGTATTCGCCGGCAGATCCAACGTCGGGAAATCCTCGGTGATTAATAAAATCGTGAACCGCAGGAACTTTGCGAGGGTCAGCTCGGTGCCGGGCAAGACGGCGCACATCAATTATTTTCTGATCGATAAAAAAGCCTATTTTACGGATTTGCCGGGATACGGCTACGCCAAGGTCGCGGCATCCGAAAAAATGCGCTGGGCCTCGCTTATGGAGAGCTATTTCGCGGCGAAAGAGCTCATAACCCTCGGCATATTGATAGTCGACAGCCGGCACAAGCCGACATCCGACGATGCCACTATGGCGAACTGGTTCAAGGAAACCGGACGCCCCTTCATCATCATAGCCAATAAATCCGACAAGCTTAAAAAAAGCGAAATCGAGCCGAATTTGAGTCTTATAAAAAATTCATTGGGCATCGGCGGTGAGATAAAACTCCTGCTCTTCTCGGCTGAAAGCGGAAGCGGCAGGGCGGAGCTTTTGGCCGAGATAGACAAATATGTTCCGAACTGACGGACGGGAGCCATATGCTTAACGATATATTCTACAATCTTGACTGGTCGGGGATTTACCGCCTGCTTTTCCGCGCCGTTCCGGCGCTTATATGCGTCGTGTTCCATGAAATTTCCCACGGCTATGTCTCGTACAGGCTGGGTGATGAGACGGCTAAGACCCAGGGCAGGCTGAGCCTGAATCCTTTGCGCCATATAGACCCTTTCGGCCTCATCATGCTGATAGTTGTGGGTTTCGGATGGGCGCGCCCCGTATCGGTAAATATGTACAACTTCAGAAATCCCAAAAGGGACATGGCCATTACCGCGCTCGCGGGCCCGCTGTCCAATATTCTGCTCGCAATTGCTCTGCTGATCCTTGACAGGGTGCTTTTAAGCTTTTTTGTGATGGGCGCAGCCGGTTTTACGGTCCATACTTTTATTACCACGACGGCGCAGATAAGCGTTTACCTCGGCGTGTTCAACCTTATTCCCATACCGCCGCTTGACGGCTCGAAGGTTCTTTTTTCGATACTCCCTAATTCGTTGTATATGCAGCTCATGCGCTTTGAGCGCTACGGCATGCTTCTTTTGATGCTGCTGCTGTTCTCGGGGTTTTTCGGAAACTCCATATATGTGGTTTTTTCAAAAATATATGTTTTTCTGCGTTCAATAGTATTTTTGGGATATTAATTATACGGGCGGTGCGCTAATGGAAAATCCCACGTTCAGGCTTGAGGGGATAGTAAAAACAAGGGATGATACGGAGGATTTCGAAGGGCCGCTTTCTCTTATACTTCTTCTTCTGAGCAAAAATAAAATCGAGATACGCGACGTCCAGATTTCACTAATACTGGAGCAGTACCTAGATTATCTTGCCCAGATGCAGAAGATGGATCTTGAAATAGCGAGCGAGTTCGTCGCTATGGCCTCCCACCTTATATATATTAAGGCGAAAACGCTGGTTGCCCCGGAGGACGAGCCGGTGACCGAGCTGGAGCTGCTTATGCAGTCTCTTGAGGAGCTGAAGCGGCGCGACGGCTTCGGAAGAATAAAGTTTGCGGCGGATTTTCTGGCGGCCTGCCAGGCAAGGGGCTCGGGATATTATACGAAGCCTCCCGAACCCTTGAGGGATGGCGGGGAATACATATACAGCCACGATAAGAACGACCTTATGCTTGCGATGCTGGCGGTATTTAAGAACGACGTACCCGATATCGAAGCCGCGGCAAAGGATCTGATGCCGCAGAAAATTGTTTATTCGGTGACCCAAAAGACCGAGGAGATACTTTCAATGCTGAAGGCCCGAGGAGCTATCAGGATAACGGAGCTGCTCTCCGCGCGAATGAGCAGGACGGAGCTCGTTGCCACCTTTATTTCAGTGCTTGAACTTTGTAAAATGGGCAGTATAATTTTCATCGGAACAGACGAAAATTTAACCGTGAGCTGCGCCGGGAATCAGGTGAATTGAATGGAGATCAAAGATGTTGAAGCGGCGGTCGAAGGCATCCTGTTCGCTGCGGGCGAGCCTGTTGCAATAGGCAGGATAGCCGATGTGCTCGAACAGGACAAGCGGGTTATAGAGGACGTGGCCGCCCGCCTTGCGGATGCCTATATAATGAATAGGCGCGGAATAAGGCTGGTCAGGCTTGAAAATTCCCTTCAGCTTTGCTCATCTCCGGAATTCGCGGATGTTATAAGGCGCACGCTCGAGACGAGGAAGCCGGCGCAGCTCTCTCAGACCGCGCTTGAGGTGCTCGCTATAATAGCGTATTTCCAGCCCGCCACAAAGGCTTATGTTGAGCAGATAAGAGGCGTCGACAGCTCCTACACGGTGAGCAGTCTGGAGGAAAAAGGACTTATCGAGCCATGCGGAAAGCTCAAAGTGCCCGGCAGACCGACGGTTTACCGTACGACAAAGGCTTTTTTGAGAACTTTCGGGCTTACATCGCTTGATGAACTGCCGATGCTGCCGGAGGCTTCGAAAAGCGAGCGGCAGCTTGAGCTCCAAAGCGCCATAGAAGCCATAGCGGGGAAGGAAAACCAGGTTTCGGAGGTGTAGCATTGATTGCGCTGTATGTTATCCTTTCGGTTTTCTTGCTTATTGCAATAATAATGCTGCTTAGAGCCGGTGTTCAAATCGAATACGGCGAGAACGGAATCCTGGCCGACTTTAGCATAGGGCCGCTAAAGTTCCGGGTGTTTCCCGCCGCCGGAAAAGAGAAAATAAAAAGGAAGAGAAGGCCGCGAGAGACCGCTCCGCCAAAAAAGGAGCCGGAGAGGGAGAAGGGCGGAAAATTCTCAGAGTTTAGGAAATACCTTTCCTATATCTCAGCTGCTGGGGACAGGCTGAAGCGAAAGCTCAGGGTGGATGACCTTACGCTGTATTTTGCGGCGGGGGGCTCCGATCCCGCGGCCGTGGCTATTGCCTACGGCGGCGTAACGGCGGCGATGGGCATGCTGATACCCGTGCTTGAGCAGAATTTTGACATAAGGAAGCGCGATTTTGAAACGTCCTTCAGCTACGAGCTCAAAGAACCGTATATTTTTGTCCGGGCGAAAATTTCGGCGGCGGTATGGGAGTTGATTTATATCGGTTTGCCGATTCTCTCATTATACATTAAGTCAAAAGACACGAAATCGGGAAAGGAAGAAAAATAAAATGGAAAAGCATCCTATCGGCGACCTGATGGAAGTAACAATGCAGAAGATCCGTGAAATGGTCGATGTTAACACTGTTGTGGGACAGCCGATTGTTACCCCGGACGGGATAACAATGATACCGGTTTCCAAAGTGAGCTTCGGTTTCGGCTGCGGAGGAGGAGATTTTGCATCTAAAGCACAGGTGGCGGGCGCTCCTAATCCTTTTGCCGGCGGAGGGGCCGCCGGAATAAACATAGTGCCGGTCGCATTTCTGGTGATCAAGGATGAAAATGTAAAGCTCGTAAACATATCGCCGCCGGCGGCGACAACTGTGGACAGAGTGATAGAGCTTATACCGGAGCTTGTCGAGAAGGTTCAGGAACTTGTCGGAAAGGACAAATCCAAGCAATAAACGATAAGGTAAGCACCTCCCGGAAAAGTAACGGGCGGTGCTTATTTGTAAAAGCCCATATATGGGCGTGAAGGTGGAAAAATGAAGGAAAGACTCCAGAAAATTATATCCGCTTACGGAATCGCGTCCCGCCGGGAGGCTGAAAAGCTCATAGAGGAAGGCTTGGTAAAGGTTAACGGCAAGACGGCGGTTTTAGGCGGCAAGGCCGACCCGGATAAGGATAAAATAGAGGTGCGCGGAGTCATGCTGGGCGATCCGGGCGACAGGGTCTATATTATGCTCCATAAACCCAGGGGTTTTGTTACGACAATGAGCGACGAGCTGGGTCGCAGGACGGTCGCCGATCTTGTATCCGACTGCCCCGCGCGAGTATATCCCGTGGGCAGGCTCGACTATAACTCTGAGGGACTCCTTATAATGACAAATGACGGATACGTTGCAAATTCGCTTATGCACCCGAAATTTGAGATACCCAAGACCTATATCGTCAAGGTCAGCGGAAGCGATATAGACAGCTCCGTGTACAGGCTCGGCGAGCCTATGGTCATAGACGGCTGCAAGCTGGCCCCCGCCTCCGTGAAAATACTGGAGAAAACAGGCGAAACCGCCAGTCTCAGCGTAACCATACACGAGGGTAGGAACAGGCAGATAAGGAAAATGTGCGAGCAGGCGGGGCTTACGGTAAAAAGACTCAAAAGAATATCTGAAGGCAGGCTTATGCTGGGCGAGCTCAGATACGGAAAGTGGAGATATCTCACCGATGCGGAGGTTAGGTATCTTCAAAGCCTTTGATTTTGCAAGTTGTCATGTAGTACGTTGCAAATTATTATTGATTTTATTCCTGCAAAAATGTATTATTTAATTATTATAATTTTTTGGAGGTCTGTACTTGGATAAGGATGTACTTTCTGTAATAGAAAAGCAGTATTCAAAATTTTCCAAGGGCCAGCGCAGAATTGCAAAATATCTTGAGGAAAACTTCGATAAGGCGGCGTTCATGACTGCGTCGAAACTCGGCAAAACCGTCGGGGTAAGCGAATCGACGGTAGTCCGCTTCGCCTCGGAGCTGGGGTACGACGGCTATCCCGGCATGCGAAAAGCTCTCCAGGAATTGATTAGAACCCGATCGACATCGGTGCAGCGGATCAAGGTTACCAGGGACATAATGGGTTCCAAGGACGTGCTCGACACGGTGTTCCACTGGGACATGGAAAAGCTGCGCGAGACTTCCGAGGAGACCAGCAGGGAGGAGTTTTACGCCGCCGTAAAGGCCATTACCCGTGCAAGGCGCATATACATACTCGGCTCGCGCTCGTCAAAAGCGCTGTCGGTATTTATGGGCTTTTATCTCAATCTTCTTTTTGACAGCGTAAAGGTCGTGGACGACGCTTCCATAAGCGAGATAATAGAGCAGATGCTCCATTTGAACAGCGAGGACGTCGTTATAGGCATAAGCTTTCCGAGGTATTCGACAAGAACGATAAAGACCCTCAGGTTCGCGAAGGACCGCTCGGCTACCGTAATAGGGATTACGGACAACGAGGATTCGCCCATCGCCAAGGTGGCGGGAATCAAGCTTCTGGCGAAAAGCGATATGGTGTCCTTCCTCGATTCTCTGGTCGCCCCGCTTTCGCTGATAAACGCGCTGATAGTCGCTTTGGGCTCCGAGACCGGGGACAGGCTGTCCGGCACTTTTAACGATCTTGAAAAAATATGGTCCGAATACGAGGTTTACGAGAAAGGTGAAACATGACGTCGTCGTTATAGGAGGGGGAGCGGCAGGCATGCTTTCGGCCGCCGCCGCGGCAGAGAGCGGAGCGAGCGTCGCGCTTGTTGAAAAAAACGAGAGGCTGGGGCTTAAGCTGCGCATAACCGGAAAAGGACGCTGCAACGTTACGAACAACTGCTCCGTGCAAAAAATGATGGACAATATTCCTCAGAACGGAAAGTTCCTTTTCAGCGCACTCAGCGGCTTCACTCCGGCCGACGCCATGGCCCTGTTCACAAGGCTCGGCGTCCCGCTTAAGACCGAGCGCGGAGACAGGGTTTTTCCCGCGTCGGATAACGCAAACGACATAGCCGAGGCTCTTATACGTTATATGAAGAGCCGCGGCGTGAGCATAATCAAAGCCCGCGCCAGCCGTATAATTACTCAGTCCGGAGCCGTTTCGGCCGTGCACACCGACAGGGGCGAGATTTCCTGCGGCGCCGTTATACTGTGTACCGGCGGCCTCAGCTATCCCAAGACGGGCTCCAGCGGAGACGGATTCAGGATGGCGGAGCAGCTCGGGCATGAAATCGTGCAGCCCCGCCCTTCGCTCGTGGCGCTTGAAACGGCTGAAGATTATTGTCCCAGAATGCAGGGTCTTTCACTGAGGAACGTAACCCTTTCCGCGTATAACAAAAAGGGCAGGCTGATTTTCAGGGAGCTCGGGGAAATGCAGTTTACCCATTTCGGCCTTTCCGGACCGCTTGTACTGTCGGCCAGCGCGCATATGCGCGATTTCAGAGACGACAAGTATACGATAAAAATAGATTTGAAGCCCGGGCTCGACGAAGCGAAGCTCGACGCCCGTTTGCTGAGAGATTTTGAAAAATACTCAAACCGCGATTTTAAGAACGCGCTGGACGATATTTTGCCGGGACTCATGATACCCGTTTTTGTCGAACGCTCTGGAATTGCCGCCGACACCAAGGCGCACTCAGTCACCAGGGAGCAGCGCAGGAATATTGTCAGGCTTTTGAAGGAATTTGCTCTTGAGGTGAAAGGCCCCAGACCGATAGACGAGGCGATAATCACCTCGGGCGGGGTGAGCACCAGAAATATCAATCCGGCGACGATGGAGTCGAAAATCGTAAAAGGACTCTATTTCGCGGGTGAGATAATAGACGTTGACGCCTATACGGGCGGTTATAATCTACAGATCGCGTGGTCTACCGCCGTTCTCGCCGGTAAAAGCGCGTCTAAAATCAAGGAGAATGCAAGCGATGCGTAGTATAGCCATAGACGGCCCTTCCGGAGCGGGAAAAAGCACCATAGCAAGGATTGCGGCCAAAAGGCTCGGGTTCATATATGTTGATACGGGAGCGATTTACAGGGCCGTCGGGCTTTTCGCCAAAATGAACAACGCGGGTTCAAAAGACTCGGAAGCGGTCGGCGCGCTTCTTCAGAAGATAAAAATAGACATTAAGTACGACGAGGCCGGAGTACAGCATATGATACTCAACGGCGAAGACGTATCGGAAAGCATAAGGACTCCCGAGGTGTCCATCTACGCCTCGGACGTTTCCGCGATGCCCGCCGTCAGGGCTTTCCTGCTCGGTATGCAGCGTGACCTCGCCGAACGCTACGACGTCATCATGGACGGGCGCGACATAGGCACTGTCGTTCTTCCGAACGCCAGCGTAAAGATTTTTCTCACGGCTTCCCCGGAAGCCAGGGCAAGGCGCAGATTCCTTGAGCTCCTTGAAAAAGGAGCTGCATGCAGCTATGAAGAGGTGCTCAGCGACATGCAGTACCGCGACAAAAACGACAGCAGCAGGGAGATAGCCCCTCTTAAGCCGGCGCCGGATTCCGTATTTTTGGACACTACGGAGAAAACCCTCGAGGAAAGCATCGAAGAGGTGCTGAGAATCATTACGGAGCGTCTCGGACTATGAGCCGTTTATATAAGCTATACTATATACTCGTTTATCCCTTTTTCAGCCTCCTGCACAGGGTAAGACAGAGAGGCAGGGAGAACATACCCTCCGGAGCCGCCCTCATATGCGGCAACCATACATCGCTGAAGGATCCGATTATGGTGGCTTTCGCAGCGGGATTCCGGCATCATATAAGGTTTATGGCCAAGGACGAGCTTATGCGCATACCGGTTCTGGGATTTTTGCTGAAAAAAGCCGGGATTTTCGGAGTCAAAAGGGGGCAGGCGGATATCAAGTCCATAAAGACCGCCCTGTCTATACTTAAAAGCGGAGGAAAAGTAGGCATTTTTCCGGAGGGGCGGAGAGTCGATTCGGAGGAGGATTCGGAGGCAAAAACCGGGGTCATCATGCTTGCCGTGAAAACCGGGGCTCCGATTGTTCCGGTATATATACCCCGCGAAAAGAGGCTTTTTAGCGCCGTGGAAGTCGTAATCGGCAAACCTTATTATATAGATAAAATAAAGGCCGGTTCCGAAACGTATTCCGTATATGCTAAAGAGCTTATGCAGAAAATAGAGGAGCTGAAACCTTGAAGCTTATATTTGCCAAAACAGCGGGCTTCTGCTACGGCGTGGAACGCGCGGTAAAGCTGGCCGAGAGCGCCTCGGAGGAAGGGGCATGCTATACTCTGGGGTCGCTTATTCATAACGACAGGGTCGTGGAGGCGCTTAAAAAGCGCGGCGTATCGCAGCTTGAAAGGGCCGAGGACGCGCCGGAAGGGGAAACCGTGATACTGCGCTCTCACGGCGTGACTGCAAATGAAATAAGCATATTGGAGGGCAAAGGCTGCAAAATCGTTGACGCCACCTGCCCGAACGTCTCGAGAATCCATAAAATCGTAAGCGAAGCCTCAAAAAAGGGCAGAAAGCCGATAGTAATCGGCACGGCAGAGCACCCCGAGGTTACGGCGATATGCGGCTGGTGCAAAGACGCCGCCGTGTTCAAAAACGCTGACGAAATGTCTGCGTGGCTTGCGGAAAATGGAAACAGGGACATCCCGCTGACCGTAGTGTACCAGACTACTGAGAATTGCACAAATATGGAAGTTTGCAATAATTTAATAAAAAAAGAGTGTACAAACTACGAAGTATTTGATACAATATGCGGAGCAACATCCAGGCGGCAGCGGGAAGCGGCGGAGCTTTCTGAGATCTGTGATGCTATGGTGGTTATCGGAGGCGGTTCGAGCGCCAATACAAGGCGGCTTGCGGAGATTTGTGCGGAAAAGTGTCCGCGGGTTTTTTTTGCGGAAAAAGCCGAAGATATTGACTTCGAGGAAATGAAAAAATACCATACGGTAGGCATCACAGCGGGCGCTTCAACCCCCGCATGGATTATTAAGGAGGTTTACAACAAGATGACGGAAGAAATCAAGGGTCTGGAAGTCATCGCCGGCGAGGCGGAAAACAAGGCTGAAGAGGAGACCAGCTTTGCGGAACTTTTGGAACAAAACATCAAGACTTTGAGCGCAGGGGAAAAAGTGGTAGGTATTGTCGAAAGCGTTTCTCCGACGGAGATTTCGGTCGATCTCGGCACTAAGCATTCGGCATACATACCGGTTTCAGAGTTCTCCGATGACCCGGATGTAAAGCTTGAAGATATAAAAATAGGCAGCGAGATAGAGGCCTATGTGATAAGAGTCAACGATGTGGAGGGCACCATAATGCTCTCCAAAAAGCGCCTCGATGCCGTTAAGAATTGGGAAACCATTGAAGAGGCAAAGGAAGCCAGAGCCACGCTGACCGGAGTCGTCACCGAGGAGAACAAGGGCGGCATAGTCGTGACCGTTAAGGGAGTGCGCGTGTTCGTGCCCGCTTCGGAATCGGGGCTTTCCAAGGATACTCCGATGTCCGAGCTTTTGAAGAAGAAGGTTGCGCTCCGGATCAAGGAAGTTAACCGTTCCAGGCGCAGGGTGGTAGGCTCGATAAAAGCCGCCCAGATGGAGGAAAGAAAAGCGGCCGCCGAAAAGATCTGGGAGACCATAGAGGTTGGGGCCAGATTTGAAGGTACTGTAAAATCGCTTACCTCTTACGGAGCCTTTGTCGATATAGGCGGCATCGACGGAATGGTCCATGTTTCCGAGCTGAGCTGGAAGCGTATAAAGAATCCCGCAGAAGCCGTCAATGTGGGAGATAAAATAACCGTTTATGTGCTCTCCTTCGACAAGGAGAAGAAAAAGATATCCTTAACCTGCAAAAGCAAAGACGAGAATCCCTGGGAAATCTTCTTGAGCCGTTACAGCGTCGGAGCCGTTGCAAACGTCAGGATAGTGAAGCTTATGGATTTCGGAGCTTTTGCCGAGATCGTGCCGGGAGTCGACGGGCTCATCCATATTTCGCAGATTGCCGACCGGAGGATCGCCAAAACTTCGGACGCGCTCTCGGAGGGGCAGGAGGTCGAAGCGAAGATCATCGACATCGACAACGACAAGAAAAAGGTGTCTCTCAGCATAAGGGCGCTGCTCGGCAAGGAAAACATCCCGGAAAATGCGGCGTCTGAAGACGCGGAGCATTCCTCAGACGACGCTCCCGCAGCCGAATAACATATGAAAACGCGACGCACCCCTTGGCAGACAAAAGCTGCTTAAGGGGTGCTGCTTGCTGAACACCCTTCCGGCGGGAGGAGTTCTGCGTTACGGCTTAAGGGAAAATGCTAAATCGGCCGGCCTCCTACTTGTTAGTCGGCGTGATTTTTTCGTTCAGACCGTGCATAAAGCCGTTCAAGGCGGTCGATTGGACGTCGCCCGCTATGACGCAGTTGCGGTATACGATGATGTCGGCCACCACTCCCTTTTCCCCGGTCGGATAATTGAGAATCTCATATGTGTAGCGTCTGGCTTCCGTGCCGCCGTATTTGGAGAGCTCGAAGCCCTGTTTTTTCTGCAGTTTCGCGTAATCGGCATACACCTTGCTGAACTCGCGGGGGATCACTACGTCCTGCTCCTCCTTCGGCTGCGGCTTTACCTTCCATCCGAAGGATTCAAGGTATCTTACCCTGTCCTCATTGGTTTTTATCCCGCTTGTGCTTACCTGATTCGCCGCGGGCTCGGTTCTTTTTCTGTCGCGCAGGCCTGCTATTATGATTATTGCGCTAAGAACGACCGCCAGCGCGACGATGATCATAACGGCTCTTTTGCGGTTGAGTTTGGCGGTGAATATTAACATGGATATCCCTCCCGACGATGATGGTACAGCCTATTCGGCTTATCCCGTTTTTATGTTAAAATCTGCATGTTTTGCCTGCGATACAAGAAATCATTTATAGAAAAGGGAAAACGCTCAAATAATTATTCCTATGAAAGGAAGGCTCATATGCCTCTTCTGCGCCTCGACAAAATCCTGGCCGACATGGGCGTCGGCTCGCGCCGTGAGATAAAAGCTCTTATAAGAAACGGCAGGGTAGCCGTAAACGGCGACGTGGCGGTTTCGGGAGATATTAAGCTTGAAGCGGAAAAAGCGAGGATAAGTGTTGACGGCGTTACGGTGGAGTATAAGCAGTTTCGGTATGTGATGCTCAACAAGCCGGCAGGTTACGTCTGCGCTTCGGAGGACCGGAGAGAAAGAACCGTAATGGAGCTGCTTGACGCGCAGCTCAGGCGCCAGGGGCTTTTTTCGGTAGGCAGGCTGGACAAGGATACCGAGGGACTTCTGATTTTGACGAATGACGGCGACTACGCCCACAGGGTCATCTCCCCCAAAAGCAATATAAGCAAAAGGTACTATGCAAAGGTGGAGGGGATTCTCGACAAAAGCGACTCCGAAAAAATGAGGGAGGGACTGGTGCTTGCAGACGGAACCAAATGCCTTCCCGCCGAACTTGAGATATTGTCGGAAAACGAATGCGTCATATCGGTGAGCGAAGGGAAGTACCATCAGGTGAAAAGGATGCTGGCAAGCCGGGGAAAACGGGTTTTGTATCTGAAGCGGCTCTCCATAGGAGGCCTGAGTCTTGACGAGAAGCTTGACCCCGGCCGGTGGAGGGATCTTGCGGAAGAAGAAATAGCGCTTTCGTTAAACTCTGAAATCGAGCATTGATACTGGTCCTGCACTCAGCTTGTATTCGTCAATTTAATGTAAAAATCCGGCTTTCCAAACCGGAAATTGCGGCTATTAACCTTACGCTGCTTACAAAAAAAGCATAAATGGAGCAAAAACAATAAAAAATTTACAAATTAAATTGTAAATATATATTGAAAAACGACAAGATACAAGCTATTATAGTTATGTGTGCAATTTGACTAAAGAGTTATGGGGCGATGTAATACTACTTAAGGGGAGAACTATATGTCGGGAAGAATTTTCCAAAGCGTAATAGTCCAGATGAAGGATGCGACCAAAAGAGTCTTGGGCGTCGTCGATTCCGACGGAGTTGTTATTGCCTGTAACGAGCTTTCTCTTATCGGAACAAAACTCGGACAGGTTTCGGGCGTTCTTGCGGAAAACGCCGATCAGGTCGCTCTGTTCAAGGGCAAAACGGTAAAGTCACTGGGCGGCTGGGACGGCAGCCTGGATTATACCGTTTTTGTGGAGGGCGAGGATGCCGAGGCGAAATGCATATGCGTGCTGGCAGCGATTGCCTTCAACGAGGCAAAGACTTATTATGAGGAAAAGTACGATAAGAGCGCGTTTATAAAGAATATCATCTCGGACAATATTCTCCCGGGAGACATATATGTTCGCGCTAAGGAACTTCATTTCAACATGGATGTTTCGAGGGCGGTTTTTCTTATACGCCAGACTGACAGGACGGACGTTTCTGTTCTCGAGATCGTCCAGACCATGTTCCCCGAAAGGCAGAAGGATTTTGTCATCAGCGTGAATGAGACGGACGTGGTTCTTATAAAAGAGGTGACGGAGGATGTCGAGACCGAAGAGCTGCGGAATATAGCTTCCAAGATTGAGAACGCCGTCAATTCCGAGCTGCTGGTAAAGACCGTCATCGGCATAGGGTCGGTGGCGAGGCACCTTCGCATGCTTGCGGAGCGCTATAAGGAAGCGCAGGTGGCTATTGAGGTCGGAAAGGTGTTTGACACGGAAAAGACGATAATTAGCTACGACAGCCTCGGCATAGGGCGTATCATCTATCAGCTTCCGACGACGCTGTGCGAGATGTTCCTTTCCGAGGTGTTCAGGAAGAACCCGATAGAATCTCTCGACAACGAAACCCTCTATACGATTAAAAAATTCTTTGAGAACAACCTTAACGTTTCGGAGACTTCCAGAAAGCTGTTTGTCCACAGGAACACTCTCGTGTACAGGCTCGAAAAAATCAAGAAGCTTACGGGGCTTGACTTGAGAGAGTTTGACCACGCGATAGTATTTAAGGTCGCCATGATGGTCAGCAAATACTTAAACTCACAGGGAATAAGCAGATAGAGCTGTTCTTTTGGAGGTTCGGCATGGTTCGCATGGTTAATGTATGCAAGGCTTACGAGAACGGCACGAAAGCGCTTAAGGGAATAACTGCGGAAATAAAAGACGGCGAGTTTGTGTTTCTCGTGGGCCCCTCAGGTTCCGGCAAGTCCACCATAATAAAGCTGCTCACCGGAGAAATAGCGCCTACGCTGGGAAGCATAATAGTGAACGGATACGATCTTGAAACGATCAAACCGGCGCAGATGCCATTTTTAAGGCGTACTCTCGGGGTCGTGTTCCAGGATTTCAGGCTTATCGACAAGAAGAACGTCTACGATAACGTGGCCTTCGCCATGCACGCCGTAGGCGCTTCGAGCAGGGATATAAAGCGGCGCGTCCCGTATGTGTTGGAGCTAGTAGGTCTGGACACAAAAACAAGAAGGAAGCCTAACGAGCTTTCCGGCGGAGAGCAGCAGAGAGTTGCGATCGCAAGGGCCCTGGTCAACAATCCTCAGCTCATAATAGCGGACGAGCCGACCGGAAATCTCGACCCGGCCCGAAGCCTCGAGATAATGACGCTGCTGGAACGCATAAACAAGCTTGGCACGACGGTACTCGTAGTTACGCATGAAAAGGAACTGGTCAACCGTTTTTCCAAGAGGGTGATAGCGATAGACAACGGAAAGCTTATCAGCGACGGGATGGACGGGTACTACAATTATGAGACGTAACAGATACAGCTACTTTTTAAAAGAGGGCGTAAACAGCATATTCACCCACGGCTTCATGTCCTTTGCTTCGGTGAGCATCATTGTCGCCTGCCTTATAATAATGGGAAGCTTCACCCTGCTTACGATAAATGTGCAAAGCATGATAAAAAAGTGGGAGTCCGAGAACCAGATGCTTGCCTTTGTGGACGAGGCCTTTACGGGCGACCAGGCTAAAGAGCTTGAAAAGGAGCTGAAGGCTATACCGAATGTGGCCGACGCCAAGTTTGTTTCGAAGGACGAGGCGCTCAAAAGCTATCTTTCGCAGTTCGGGGACAACGATCTTTTCAAGGGCATAGACTCGAGCGTTCTGCGCCACAGATACATAGTGTACCTCAAGGAAATCGGAAAGATGGCCGAGTCCAAGAAGAACCTGGAAGCCGTGAAGGGAATAGTTAAGGTAAACGCGCACCTCGAAATATCCCAGGGATTTGTAACGATTACACGCATTGTGAGCACGGTTTCCATAATAATAATCGTAATTTTGCTTGTCATTTCAATGTTTATAATGTCCAATACCATAAAGCTGACCACTTTTGACAGGCGCGAGGAGATCGCGATAATGAAAATGGTGGGGGCCACAAACGCGTTCATTCGCTGGCCCTTTGTCTTTGAGGGCCTTATACTCGGCTTTGTGGGTGCTCTTATCGCTTTTCTGCTCCAGTGGGCAATATACTATTTCCTCGTTATGGAGATAAACAAGTCGTCTACGATGAAGCTTATAGAGACCGTTCCTTTCGGACAGCTTGCGCTTCCGCTTCTGGGAATATTTGTTGCGACAGGACTTATTGTCGGAGCCGGCGGAAGCCTTACGGTAATAAGGAAATACCTCAATGTATAGCGGAGGAATCATGAAAAAACGCAGGCTTTTATTTGCGATAATGGCGATTGTAATGGCTCTGCTGATCATAGTGCCGATGCTTACGATTATCGTAACCGCGGGGGGAGCCAGGGCAGTTACCCAGGCCGATATAGACGCGCTTCAGGCGCGCCAGGCGGAGCTTAAGCGTCAGCAGGAGGCCCTGCAGTCGAAAATAGACGCGAACAAGGGCAAAAAGACCGATATTGCGGCTCAGAAGCGCCTTCTCGATCAGCAGGTGTCGTATACCGAGGACATGATAGAGAATTACAGCGCGCAGATAAGTCAGCTCAACCAGCAGATAGCCAGCCAGGAGAAAAAATACGAAGAAGCCTACAATACCGAGCAGATGTGGCTGCAGAAGTTCAACAAGCAGCTTCGCTCCTCGGAAGAGCTCGGCAACGTTTCGTACCTCTCGGTCCTTTTCGGTGCGAAAAGCTTCAGCGACATGCTGGGCATGCTGGACTTCATTTCCCAGGTCTACTCGAATGAGCAGGACGTGGTAAGGAAGCTGAGGGCCGCCAAAGCCGAGGCGGAATCGATAAAAAAGTCTCTGGAGACCAATAAAAGCAGCGTGGAAAGCGCCAAGGCCCAGCAGGAGCAGATGAAGGCGCAGCTTAGCAAGCAGGTGGCGGAGGCCCAGGATCTTATTAAAAAGCTTGACAGGCTGATAAACGAGGATAAGGCTACGATTGAGGAGCTTGAGGCGGCCGAGCAGGCGCTGGCGGAGGAAATTCTAAGGCTTGCAAAAGAGCTCGACGCCCAAAACTCGGGAACGAATCCGGGCGCGAACGGCAACTACATATGGCCCTCCGATTGCAGATACATAACCTCTCCCTTCGGCGCCGATCTTTTGAACGGAGTTTGGAGGAAGCATAACGGCGTCGATATAGGAGCAAGCTATGGTACAAGCATCTACGCTTCCGACGGCGGCACCGTCGTGTCCTCGACATACAGCTCTTCATACGGCCATTATGTCATGATAAGCCACGGCAGCGGAAGATACACGCTTTACGCTCATATGAGCAAAAGGCTTGTGGCGGAAGGCGAGGCCGTGAAACAGGGCCAGGTAATAGGCAAGGTCGGGTCTACGGGATATTCGTTCGGCGCGCACATACATTTCGAGATAATTGAAAACGGCGCTTATGTAAATCCCCTTAATTACCTGTCCGGCTATATCCGAAGCTGGTGATTTATCAGTTTTTTTGCGATAATATGCATTATTTAATCTGAAAATTGTCTATAATATACTCTCTGCCTTCACAGGCAGAGAGTTTTGTAAAAGCGGTTTTTCATTCGTCAGCTTATGCTTGACAGAACATTCTAAAAACAATATAATACCGAATTGTATTTTATATAGAAATTAATTCCTGTTTGAAAGGGTGAATGATATGGCAAAAGAAACTAAGTATAAGATGAGCGCGGAGCGCTTGGAGCAGCTCAAGGCCGAGCTCGAGTACCTTCAGACGGTAAGGGAAAAGGAAGTTGCGGAGCAGATCAGAGAAGCGCGCAGCTTCGGCGACCTGTCGGAAAACAGCGAATATGACGAGGCGAAGACCGAGCAGGCAAAGCTCTATACGAAGATAGCCGAGCTCAAAAACCTTATCGAAAACGCGGAGCTTATCGAAGGCGCCAAGGAAACCAGCAAAATATCCATGGGAAGCGTCGTAACGGTATACGATCTTGACATGAACGAGGAAGCGGTCTATAAAATTGTGGGATCGCAGGAGGCCAATCCCATGGAGGGCAAGATATCGGACGAATCCCCCCTGGGCTCCGGACTTATTGGCCATAAAAAGGGCGACAAGGTCAGCATTGACGTGCCTTCGGGCAAGCTGAACTTTGAGATCTTGGATATAAAGAAGTAGTTTTACTCGCCGCGCGGACTTTCGGCGCGGCGACCGAGCCGTGCGATTTCCGAGGGGAATTTCACCGGCGCGCGTTTGATGTTGCTTTGATGTGCAAAGATAACTTTTATTATTTTACGCGAAGCCTTATATGGAGGATACGATGACAAACGACAATGTTTTGGAGCTTTCCGGGGAAGAGAATCTTTCCGAAATTCTGAAGGTGAGAAGAGATAAGCTCAAAAAGCTTCAGAGCGATGGGCGGGATCCGTTTGCGGTCACAAAGTTTGAGCGCACAGCTTATTCCGCAGACATCAAGGAGAACTTCGAACAAATCGAAAACAAGGATGTAGCGCTTGCCGGCCGGATCATGTCCAAAAGGGACATGGGCAAGGCTTTTTTCTGCGATTTGCAGGACGCCAAGGGCCGTATACAGCTTTATATAAAGATAGACGATCTCGGGGAAGAAACATATTCTGAATTCAAAAAGTGGGACATAGGCGATATAATAGGCGCCGAGGGATTTGTTTTCAGAACCAGGAGAGGCGAAATATCTGTGCATACCAAAGCGGTGACTTTGCTTGCAAAGTCGCTGCAGCCGCTGCCTGAAAAATTTCACGGACTTACAAATCAGGAGCTCCGTTACAGGCAGAGGTATGTGGACCTGATAATGAACCCCGAAGTAAAGCGCAATTTTGAGATACGCAGCAGATTCATAAAGCATATAAGGGACTTTCTCGACAGCAGAGGCTACATCGAAGTGGAAACTCCCGTTTTGAACACCATATGCGGTGGTGCCAATGCAAGGCCTTTCATAACTTATCACAATACGCTGAATCTCAATATGTATATGCGGATCGCGACTGAGCTGCACCTCAAGAGGCTTGTCGTGGGCGGAATGGAGCGCGTGTACGAGATCGGCAGGATATTCCGCAACGAGGGAATGGATACGAAGCACAACCCCGAGTTTACCACCGTCGAGCTTTATCAGGCCTACGCCGACTATAACGACATGATGGATCTTTTTGAGGAGCTGCTCTCCTCCGCCGCCCAGAAGCTGCTAGGCGCCTATGAGCTGGAGTGGCAGGGCAACAGGATAGATCTCACTCCGGGCTGGCCGCGAATGACTATGGCCGAGGCCGTGAAAATGCATACCGGCGTGGATTTCATGTCTTTTTCCACTGACGAGGAAGCTCAAAACGCCGTTAAGCCGCTCAATATAGAGCTGCCCAAGGAAAAAACCTGGGGGAATCTTTTGTTCGAGTGCTTTGACCAGCTTGTGGAAGACAAGCTGATACAGCCGACGTTCATTACCCAGCATCCAGTGGAAGTGTCGCCCCTTGCCAAGCGCAACCCCAAGGATCCTAGGCTCACGGAGCGTTTTGAGCTTTTCATATGCCGCAGCGAGATGGGCAACGCTTTTTCCGAGCTTAACGACCCTGTCGACCAGAAGCAGCGCTTCCAGCGCCAGGTGGAGCTGCGCGCTTCGGGAGACGACGAGGCGGGGATGATGGACGAGGACTATATAAACGCGCTGGAGTACGGCATGCCGCCGACCGGAGGGCTCGGAATAGGCGTGGACAGAGTGGCCATGCTGCTTACTAACAGCGACTCCATAAGAGATGTGATATTGTTTCCCACGATGAAGCCCGTCGAGGAATAGAGGAAAACGGGGGAAATGCCGTGGAAACAATAAGCAGCAGGAAGAATCCCCTCGTAGTCCATATGAAAAGGCTTGGCTCGGACAGAAGCTACCGCATGGAGTGCGGGGAGTATCTCTGTCAGGGCGCCAAGCTTTATGAAGAGGCAACCAGGCATTCCGCTTCGATTGCCGCTGTTCTTTACTGCGGCGAAAGGCCGGACGCAGAATCGGACATAAGGTGCGTTAAGGTGCCGAGGGATGTTCTGGAGAGCGTTTCGCCGATGGAAAGCGCACCCGATATCATTTTTTCATGCAAAATTCCTCCCGGCCTCGAAGAAATCAGCGCGGGAAGGCATATAATACTCGAAAATATCCAGGATCCCGGCAATGCGGGAACAATCATAAGGACCGCAAACGCCTTTCTGATGGACAGCGTAATTCTGACAGGCGCTTCGGCAGATCCGTATAATCCTAAAACAGTCAGGGCTTCGATGGGAGCGATTTTCAGGCAGCGAATACTTCAGATGGATCTGAGCGAGCTGATTAAAAAGCTGAAAAAAGAAAAAATACCTCTCTATGCTACCGGCATGGACGAGAACTGTATTCCGATAACCGAGCTGAAAAAGGAAAAAAACGTGGCGGTTGCCATAGGAAACGAGGGCAGGGGAGTCAGCAAAGAGCTGTTTTCTGCATCGGAGAAAAGGCTTACCATACCCATGAACCCCGCCTGTGAATCATTGAACGCCGCCGTTGCGGCCGCCGTAATAATGTGGGAGCTATATAAATTCTGATATGAATTGAGGCTGGAGGGGTGCGCATGTCCGGACCTAAATACTGGCTGTGGCTTTCCGCTCTGCAGGGTGTCAGCCTGAAAACCGCAAATGCGCTGCTGGACTATTTCGGCGGCCCGAAAGAGCTTTATTTTGCCGGCGGAAAGCATCTGAGCTCCGCCGGAATCGCTTCAAAAGCGGAGCTTGAGCGGCTTGAAGACAAGGGGCTGGAAAGAGCCTACGCAATATGGCGCAAATGCGATGAGAACGATATAAGGATATTGACCAGACAGGATTCGGATTACCCTTATCGCCTGATAAACACATATGACCCTCCGCTTTTGCTTTACATAAAGGGAAAGCTTCCGGTTATAGACGATGAAGTGCTAATCGGCATGGTGGGTACGAGGCGCGCCACCCCTTATGGGCTTCGAGTCGCCGAGCAGCTCGGCTACGAGGTGACAAAAGAGGGGGGCGTAATCGTTTCCGGTCTGGCGGAAGGAATCGACACCGCCGCCATACTGGGCGCGCTCAGGGCAGGCGGCAGGCCAATCGCGGTTCTCGGCACGGGCTTAGACGTTTATTATCCCGCTAAGAACAGATACCTGCAGGATGATCTTGCAAGTGCGGGTACGCTTATCAGTGAGTATCCGCCCGGAACCGCCCCGAACGCGGCTAATTTTCCGGCAAGAAACAGGATTATAAGCGGGATATCCGCCGGAGTAGTGATAGTGGAGGCTCCCAAGCAGAGCGGTGCGCTCATTACCGCTCTCAGAGCCCAGGAGCAGGGACGGGACGTATTCGTGGTTCCGGGCAATATCGACTCCCCGGCCTGTGAGGGCTCAAACGCGCTTCTTAAGGATAAATGCGCGATCCCCGTAATGTCGGGCTGGGACATTGTAAGCGAATACGAAAGGGCGTATCCGCAGAAAATCTTCCGTGCGGCGCAGAAGCTGAAGGCGCTGAGGGACGAGGAACTGCCCGGCGCTCCCGGAAACAGCGCTTCCGCAGTACCGCTTTCGAGCAATCCGGCGGAATTATCGCTTGACAACGGCTCCGAGCAGGGATATATTGGCTTGCAGGCGCAGCTTGAGGAATTAAGCGAGGACGAGCTCGGAGTAATTTCGGTGATGCGGAAAACCGAGATGCATATTGACGATATAATAGAACTGTCGGGGCAATCGCCCGACCGCGTGCTTTCGGCGCTGACGTCGTTGGAGCTGAGGGGATATGCAGTTGCGGGAAAGGGCAGGCGCTATTCGCTTATCGTTAAGAACGGCGGAGCATGATATTAAGAAATGAGGACATCCTTCTATGGCGAAAACCAACCTTGTTGTTGTGGAATCCCCGGCCAAGGCCAGGACAATAGAAAAATACCTGGGCGGGGATTATAGAGTTACCGCTACGATGGGTCATCTGCGCGACCTTCCCAAAAGCGAGCTGGGAGTGGATATCGACAAGGGCTTTCGGCCTTGCTACAAGCCTATCAAGGGAAAGGAAGAGACCATAGAGAGGCTGCGCGCCGCGGTAAACGAAAGCAATGAGGTTTATCTCGCCACGGACCCCGACCGCGAGGGGGAAGCGATTTCCTGGCACATCAAGGAGCTTTTGAATCTGAGCGACGACAAGGCAAAACGCGTCACTTTCAATGAAATAACGAAAAAAGTGGTCATTGAGAGCATAAAAAAACCCAGACAAATCGATTTGAACCTTGTGAATGCCCAGCAGGCGAGAAGGATACTCGACCGTATCGTAGGCTATAAGATAAGTCCTCTGCTCTGGCGTAAAATCAAGCGCGGCCTTTCAGCGGGAAGGGTTCAGTCGGTCGCCACCAGAATGGTTGTGGACAGGGAAGAGGAGATAAAGTCCTTTGTTCCCGAAGAATACTGGCTGCTCGACGCCGTGCTTGAGGCTAAGGGCGTCGAATTTACGGCCGGCTTCTACGGCTTTAACGACAAAAAGCAGCAGCTTTTATGTGAAGACGATGTCAACGCGGTCATCGCCGCGGTTTCGGAAGACAGATTCATCGTAAGCGGGGTTAAAATCTCCGAAAAGCAGAAATCACCGTCTCCGCCTTTCATAACCTCGACGCTTCAGCAGGAGGCCTCACGAAAATACTCAATGACGCCCAAGCGCACCATGTCCGTTGCCCAGCAGCTTTACGAAGGTGTGGATATAGCGGGAGAGGGCACGATCGGCCTGATAACCTACATGAGGACGGATTCGCTCAGAATATCCGAGGAGGCCGTTGCCGCCGCAAAGGATTTCGTCATGTCGCATTACGGAGAGAGCTATTATCCGAAGGCGCCGCGCGTATTCAAGAGCAAAAACTCCGCCCAGGATGCCCACGAGGCGATAAGGCCAAGCCATGTGGCCTTGACGCCTGACAGTATAAAAAAGGATTTAACGCCCGATCAATATAAGCTGTACCGCCTCATTTGGAGCCGTTTTCTCGCCTCTCAGATGGCAAACGCCGTATATGACAACGTAGCGATAGATTTCGTTTCGGCCGGATATACGTTTAAGGCGTCGCACTCCGCGATAAAGTTCCCCGGTTACAGCGCGGTATACGAGGAGGGCAGGGACGAGGAAAAGGAAGAGAAGCAGTCTCCGCTCCCCGAGCTGACGGAGGGAGAAGCGGCCGCGCTGAGAAAGATGAATAAGGAGCAGAAATTCACGCAGCCGCCTCAGAGATACACCGAAGCCACGCTCATACGCGCAATGGAGGAAAAAGGAATAGGACGTCCGTCAACCTACGCGCCGACAATTTCAACCATAACTGAAAGAGAGTACGTCCTGCGCGAGGGCAAATATATACGCCCCACCCCTCTGGGCACCGTGGTTACGGAGCTTATGAAGGAACGGTTTTCCGATATTGTGGACCTGAAGTTTACCGCCCGGATGGAGGACAGCCTCGACGAGGTCGAAGAGGGACGCAGGGAATGGAGGGACGTTCTCGGCGAATTCTACGAGGGCTTCGAGGAGAAGATAGAAAACGCTGAAAAGGCCCTTGAGGGCGAACGGATAAAGATTCCCGACGAGGTATCTGACGAGATATGCGACAAGTGCGGAAGAAACATGGTCGTTAAGAGCGGGCGTTTCGGACGCTTTCTCGCCTGTCCGGGGTATCCGGAGTGCAACAATACAAAGCCGATAGTTGTGGAAATGCCGGGCAAATGCCCGAAATGCGGAGGCAGAATTTTGAAGCGCAGCTCAAAGCGTGGCTTCGCCTATTATGCCTGCGAAAAGGGGCAGTCCTGCGGCTTTATGACATGGGACGTTCCCGTAAAGGAAAATTGTCCGGAATGCGGTCAGACAATGTTCAAAAAATCCGGGAGAGGCTTTAGCAAACCATTCTGCATCAACGAGGCATGCCCGAAGTTTGTGCCGGAGGAAAAGCGGGGATACAAGCGGAAGGCAGCATCACCGGAGGAAAACGCCGCAACCGAAGCGGAGGCGAAGGGCGGGAAAACAAAAAAAGAGGCCGAGCCGAAAAATTCCGTTACCGACAGAAAAAACAAACAGAAAAAAACTGCCTCAAACAAAGTCAAAAAGGATAGTAATGACAAATGAACAGCGTCACAGTCGTAGGAGCCGGCCTCGCCGGCTGCGAAGCCGCCTGGCAGCTGGCTGAAAGAGGAATAAGGGTAAGTCTTGTTGAAATGAAGCCCGCCAAAATGACGCCCGCCCATGTGAGCTGCGATTTCGCCGAGCTTGTCTGCTCCAATTCCCTGCGCAGCGGCGAGCTCACAAATGCGGTAGGACTCCTGAAGGAAGAGATGAGACGCCTTGATTCGCTTATCATAAAATGCGCCGACCGTACACGCGTCGAGGCCGGAGGCGCTCTCGCGGTGGACAGAACAGCTTTTTCGGCCCTGGTGACGGAAAGCATCAAAGGGCATCCGAATATAGAAGTGAAATCGGAGGAGGCCACGGAGATACCCGAAGGATGCGTTATCGTCGCTACGGGCCCTCTGACCTCGGAGGCTTTGTCCAAAAGCATAAACAGTCTTTTTCCGGACCAAGAATACCTGAACTTCTACGACGCGGCTGCGCCGATAGTGACCATGGAAAGCGTCGACATGAACAGCGCTTTTTTTGCGTCCCGATATGACAGGGGAACCCCCTCCTATATTAACTGCCCGATGACAAAGGAAGAGTACCTGGCTTTCTGGAACGAGCTGAAAACCGCAAGGGAAGCTCATGTCCACGGCTTTGAAGACGGCGCCGTATTCGAGGGCTGCATGCCGGTCGAGGTGATGGCGAGAAGGGGAGAGGACACTCTGCGCTACGGACCTCTTAAGCCCGTCGGCTTGAGGAATCCTGAAACGGGAGAGGAATATTATGCCGTGGTCCAGCTCCGTCGCGACAACGCAAGCGGCACGCTGTACAATCTTGTGGGCTTTCAGACTCACCTGGCCTTTCCTGAGCAGAAGCGTGTTTTTTCTATGATACCCGCTCTCAAAAACGCAGAATATGTCAGGTACGGCGTCATGCACCGAAATACCTATCTCAATTCGCCGCGGCTTCTGGACCGATATTACAGGCTTCGCCGCGAAAAAAGGATACGCTTTGCGGGACAGATAACCGGCGTCGAAGGCTATGTGGAGTCTGCGGCCTCCGGACTTTTGTGCGGAATCGAAACGGCGCGGGAATTAAGGGCTCTCGACCCTGTGTGTTTTCCGAAAGAAACAGCGATAGGGGCCCTGGCGCTGTATGTGAGCGACGAGTCCGTGTCGGATTTTCAGCCGATGAATATCAATTTCGGTATAATCGCGGCCCTTGACCAGAGAATCAGGGGCAAGAGGAACAAAAATATGGAGATATCCAAGAGGGCGCTGGAAATAATTGACCGATTAGCGGCGGGAGGAAATCTGAATTGAAAATAATAGTTGACGCCATGGGCGGAGACAACGCGCCATCGGAGGTTGTAAAAGGGGCTCTGAAAGTCGCCGGGGAAGACGGTATTGAGATAATACTCGTCGGCCGCGGAGAAAAAATCCTGACATGTCTGGAAGAACAGGGTAAAAAAACTCTGCCTCAGGGAATCGAGATAGCCTATGCGTCGGAGGTTGTCGATATGGAGGACGATCCTTCGACGGCTGTCAGAAACAAAAAAGACTCCTCAATGGCGGTGGCGCTGAGAATGCTGCGTGACGGAGAGGGCGACGCCTTTGTTTCGGCGGGCAATACCGGGGCCCTTCTTTCGGGCGCTACGCTCGTTGTAAAGCGCATAAAAGGCATAAGGAGAGCCGCGCTTGCTCCAATTCTGCCTACCGAAAACGGGGGCTGCCTGCTTATCGACTGCGGGGCGAACGCCGAATGCACGCCCGAATATCTCGTGCAGTTCGCATTCATGGGCTCAAGCTATGTGGCGAACCTGCTGAACAAGCCGAGTCCGAGCGTCGCGCTTTTGAATATAGGCGCCGAGCCGGGAAAGGGCACGGAGCTTCAGCGGCAGGCATACAAGCTGCTTAACGAGCTGAAGGAGCAGGAGCGCATCAACTTCATAGGCAATATTGAGGCGAGGGATGTTCTTTTCGGGCTTGCGGACGTTGTGGTATGCGACGGTTATTCAGGGAATATACTTCTGAAGGCGATAGAAGGGACCGCTTCGTTTATTTTGGGCGGTTTGAAAGAGATATTCCTCAGAAACGCCATGACAAACCTGGCGGCGGCGATAGTAAAAAAGCCGCTGCGCGATTTCAAGAAGCGGCTTGACTATACCGAGGTCGGCGGAACGGTTTTCCTGGGCGTCAGCAAGCCGGTCATCAAGGCGCACGGCTCCTCTAACGCAAACGCTTTTGCCAATGCTATCCGTCAGGCGGCTCTGATAGTAAAAACGGGAATTATAGAGGACATTCAGGATAATCTTTGGGACATAGATGCGGGAGAAGAATAAGTAAAAAAACAGTTGACAAATACTTTGACCGTGAATATCATTTTCTTGAGGTGAGCAGAATGGTTTTGCAAAAATTAAAACAGTTGATTGCAGAGCAGTTTATGGTTGACGAGGACGAAATTACAGCCGATACTTCGTTTATTGACGACCTCGGGGCGGATTCGCTGGACATAGTCGAGCTGACGATGGCTATCGAGGAGGAATTTGATATTTCCGAAATAGACGACAACGACCTGCCTAAGCTTCTCACAGTAGGCGATCTTGCTAAATACATTGCAGACAAAATCGATTAGTTTTTTGGGCGGGTAAAAATGACCCGCCCAAAAAAATGGGAGTGGCTCGATCACATGAACGAACTTAAAGAACTTGAACGCATCCTCGGATATGAGTTCAAAAACCGTGAGCTTTTACTGACGGCCCTTACTCACAGATCCTATGCAAACGAAAATCGCGGCGCCGGAGCGGTATGCAACGAGCGTCTCGAATTCTTGGGCGACTCCATCCTCGGGATGTCTGTTGCAAGGTATCTGTACAAAGAGTTTCCGAACATGCCCGAAGGCGAAATGACAAGGCTCCGCGCCGAGCTTGTCTGTGAGCGCAGCCTTTTCGAGGCGTCGAAGAAAATCCGCCTGGGGGATTTTATCAGGCTGGGGAAGGGCGAGGAGAGCGGAAACGGAAGGTCGCGCCCCTCCATACTGGCCGATGCTGTTGAGGCGATTATAGCCGCGCTCTATCTGGACGGCGGGAAAGACCATGTGCACGCCTTCATACTCAAGTTTATCCTGTCTTCGCTGGATGAAAAAAACAAGCTGCGCGATTATAAAACGGCCCTTCAGGAATTGATTCAGAGAAAAAGCGGGAACCAGCTTTCCTACAATATAATTTCCGAAAGCGGACCTGACCACTGCAAGCAGTTTGAAGCGGAGGTGCTGCTTAACGGAGCGCGCATAGGCGTAGGCAGCGGAAAAAGCAAGAAGGAAGCGGAGCAGGAAGCGGCCAAGAACGCGCTTTCTGATTTGGACAATGAAGCCTAAAAGACACATTATTCCGGTTTTCGTGCCGCACCTCGGCTGCCCAAACGACTGCGTTTTCTGCAACCAGCGCAAGATATCGGGAAAGCGCGAACCGGCGGACGGAGAAACTGTAAAAAAAGCAATAGAGTCCGTGATAAAATGGCTTCCGGCCGACGCGTCGGCGGAGCTCGCTTTTTACGGAGGCAGCTTTACGGCAATTCCTGCGGAGGAGCAGATTGCGCTCCTCGAAGCGGCGTTGCCATTTTTGCGTTCCGGAGCTATAAGCGAAATACGGGTTTCAACAAGGCCGGACGCCGTCGATGAGCAGCGTCTTAAAAGGCTTTGCGACTACGGGGTGAAAACCGTGGAGCTTGGCGCCCAGTCCATGGACGACGAGGTGTTGAAAGCTTCGGGCAGGGGACACTGCTCCGCGGACACCGAACGGGCCGCAAAGCTTATTAAGAAATTAGGACTCGGCCTCATACTTCAGATGATGACGGGGCTGCCTGGAGATACTGATGAAAAATCCATTTTCACCGCAAAAAAACTAATTTCCCTGTCTCCGGACGGCGTGCGGATATACCCTACCGTGATAATAAGGGACACTGCGCTTTACGAGCTCTGGGAAAAGGGGGAGTACGGCGAGCACAGCGTGGAAGCCGCGGTAGACCTGGGTGCAAGGCTTATAACGCTTTTTGAGGAAGCCGACATACCTGTCATACGTTTCGGGCTTAATCCCACAGACGAGCTTTCCGGGGGCGAAGCGGCCGGCGGCGCCTACCACCCTGCTCTGGGGGAGCTCGCGCGTTCGAGAGCTTACCTGAACTGCGCGAGAGAGCTGCTGTCATCTGCTCGGCATGACAGGGACCTCGTGCTCGGAGTCGGGCGGGGCTGCGTTTCCCTAATGACCGGGCAGAAGAGAAGCAATATTTACGCCTTGATCAATGAATACGGACTCAACACGGTAAAAATTGTTGAGACTGAAGTGCCGAGCGGCAAAAAGGTTGCTATTTTGCATTAAATTCTTGAAAGGACTCCTGAAAAAAGATATACTGATAAGAAAATTGCTGTTAAACTGGGAGTGTTTGCTTTTGTACCTGAAGGCGCTAGAAATCCAGGGCTTCAAATCGTTCCCCGAAAAAACCAGGCTGACTTTCGATAAAAGCATTACGGTTATAGTAGGGCCGAACGGCAGCGGAAAATCGAATATATCCGACGCCGTAAGCTGGGTGCTGGGCGAACAGAGCACGAAGACGATCCGCAGCGGCAAAATGGAGGACGTAATTTTCGGCGGGACCCAGAATCGGGGACAGCTGGGCTTCGCCCAGGTATCGCTTATTCTGGACAACAGCGACGGCCTTTTCAATATCGAGGGCTCGGAAGTAATGGTCACGAGGCGCTACTACCGCAGCGGAGAAAGCGAGTACTGCATCAATAAGAAATCCGTCCGACTGAAGGACATTTACGAGCTGTTTATGGATACCGGTCTCGGAAAAGACGGATATTCGATAATCGGACAGGGAAAAATCGACAATATACTGTCCGAAAAGAGCACCGACAGACGCGAAATTTTTGAGGAAGCGGCGGGAATCTCCAGGTTCCGCCATAGAAAGGAAGAAGCGGAGCGGAAGCTTGAACGGACAGACGAGAACCTGCTGCGTGTAAGCGATAAGATTTCAGAGCTTGAAATCCAGATAGAGCCGATGCGCCGTCAGGCGGAAACGGCAAAGAAATACCTTTTGCTCAGGGATCAGCTTCGGTCCCTCGAGGTATCCGTATGGCTTGAAACGCTTGAAAAGCTCAGGGTTTCGGCGCTCAAATCGGAGCATGACTTCAACAGCGCAAGGCTGCAGCTTGAAAACGAAAACAGGCTTGTGGAGGAGCTTTATTCGGAAACCGAAAAGCTGTCCGAGGAGATGCGCGCCAAGGATATGGAAGCGGAAGCCTTACGCGAAACGATATCGGGGCTTGAAGCCTCGTCGTCGGAGCTTGAAAGCTCGGCCGCGGTTCTGAGGGCAAATCTCCGGAACAACTTTGAAAGCCTTAAAAGGCTTGAGGCGGAGCTTTCCGAGCACGAGGGCAGAGCCGAGGCGCTTAGCGGTCAGATAGAGCAGAGAAGAACAAGAATAGAGCAAATAGACGCGGAAAAATCGGCAATTGAGTCGCAGACACAGCTCCTGCTCGACGATTTTGAGAAAAACTGCGCGTCCGCCGACGAACTTGCCGCAAGGGTCAACGAGCTGCTGAGCTCCGAATCATCGGAGCTCGCGCTGACGGCCGAAGCTAAGGAAACGCTGTCCGCGCTTGCATCCTCGCTTCAGGAGCTCTGCGACCGCGAAGCCTCTCTTTCAGGCGAGCTTTCCGCGGTGAATCAGCGCCTGGAAGCCGAAATGGAAATATTTGTTTCACGTGAAGCGGAGCTTTCCGCCATGAAAGAAGAGGAAACGACGCTTTCCAACGTAATTAACGGCCATAGGCTAAGGCAAAAATCCCGTCTCAATAAGGCTGAGGCGCTGAGGGAAAAGAGCACCAGGCTAAAAATGGAGCAGAGCGCCCTTAAATCTCGGATTGCCATGCTGAGCGAGATGGAAAAGGAATACGAAGGTTATTCAAAATCGGTAAAGCTTGTCATGCAGGAAAGCTCAAGGGGCGCTCTCAGAAATATTCACGGACCTGTGGCGAATGCGGTGAAAGCCCCCGACAAATTCGCCCTTTCAATCGAGACCGCTCTCGGCGCCTCCGCGCAAAGCATTATCGTAGATCGCGAGGAGGACGGAAAGGCGGCGATAAGCTTTTTGAAACGCCGCGACGGCGGCAGGGCGACATTCCTTCCGCTTTCCGCGATAAGGGGGACCATTCTCAGGGAGCAGGGCCTTGAAAACGAGGAGGGCTTTCAGGGCATAGCGTCAAATCTGGTGAGCTTCGACAAAAGGTACGAGCAGATCATTATAAACCTTCTGGGCCGCACCGCCGTAGCTGAGGATATGGACAGCGCGATAAGGATAGCCAGGAAATATTCAAACCGCTTCAGAATCGTGACGCTTGACGGACAGGTGATAAACGCCGGAGGCTCCATGACGGGCGGGAGCGCGTCGAATAGTGCCGGCATTCTTTCAAGAGCAAACGAGATAACGCGGCTCAGGGAGCAGGAGCTTAAGCTTGCCGCGGAGTATGCGGCCCTGGAAAAGGAGCTTGCAGAAGCCGAAAGGGAGCTTTCGGCGGTAAGTTACGAGCTTGAGCTTGCGGAAAGCGAGAAAAGACGTCTTGAGGACGGCATCCTCAAGGCCGAATCAGAGATTTCCCAGCATAAGCTCCTGATATCCGCGCTTAAGGACAACTGCGAAACGCTGAGGCTCAGCATCGGAAACGTCGCCGAGCGCACTCTCAAATGCGAAAGGGAAATTGCCGAAGCGAGGGCTTTCATTGCGGAGCATGAGAAATCCGCGCAGCTCCGAAGGTCCGAAGCGGAAAGGCTTTCGTCAGGAAAAGAGGAGCTTGCTGCAAAAAGCGCGGAGCTTTCCGATAGGCTGGCCGAGCTGCGAACGAAGGCTGCCTCTCTGGACGCCGAGCGTACAGCAACCCGCAGGGCTATCGAGGAGCTCGACGCGCTCAACCGGACCATCTCAGGCGACAAGGATCAGAGGATTGCCGACATATGCGGCCTGAAAACCCAAAACGAGCAGATACTTTCGCAGCTTGAGCAGCAGGAAAAGCGCCTGGAAGCGGTAAAAGCCGATATCGAACGGAATAAAAAGCAGCTTTCGGACATAATAAACGGAAAGCTTGCGCTGGAAGCCCGGCGCACAAAAACGGAGAAGGATGCCCAGGAAAAGAGCAGAAATATTCTTGAGTTGGAAAAGGAATTTTCGCGTCTTGAACAGAAAAAGCTTGCCGCGGATATGGAAGAAAAGCAGATAGTGGACAAGCTTTGGGACACTTACGGCCTCAGCAGGACCTCGGCCGAGTCCGTCAGGGTGGAGTATGAGAGTCTGCAGAAGGCGCAGCGCCAGATAGCCGAGCTGAAAAGGGACATAGCGTCCCTCGGAACGCCCAATCTGGGAGCCATTGAGGAATACGACAGGATAAGCGAACGCTATAATTATCTCGTGAGCCAGCGCGACGATATCGAACTGGCGAAAAAGGAAACGGAGCGAATAATCAGAAGCATAACCTCGGAAATGAAGCAGATTTTCTCGCACGAGTTCAAAGCCATCAACGAAAGGTTCCAGGAAACCTTCACGGAGCTTTTCGGGGGCGGGAAAGCCTCGCTGGAGCTTGAGGACGAGGAAGACATTCTGAACTGCGGAATAGAAATAAGGGTTCAGCCTCCGGGAAAATCGCTTAAGACGATAACCCTTCTATCCGGAGGCGAGAAAGCCTTTGTGGCAATCGCGCTGTTTTTCGCGATACTTAAGGTGCGCCCGACCCCTTTCTGCGTAATGGACGAAATCGAGGCCGCGCTTGACGACGCAAACGTTGCGCGCTTTGCGGAATATATGAGGCGCATGTCACGAAGCACACAGTTCATAGTCATAACTCACCGGCGCGGCACGATGGAGGAGGCGGACGTCCTTTACGGAGTCACAATGCAGGAGCAGGGAGTGTCCAAAATTCTGAGCATTGATTTGAGCGATACAGAAAAAGGTATAATGACTGCATAGGAGAAAATAGATGTCGTTTTTTGATAAGATATTCGAGGGCCTGTCCAAAACAAGAAAGAATATTACGGTGCAGCTCAAGGGAATGTTCGATTCCTTCACGGGCGCAAACGAGGAATTCTTTGAGGAGCTTGAGGAAACCTTGATAGCCGCGGACCTCGGCGCAGAACTCGCCGTAAGCGCAGTAGAAAAGCTCAGGGAAGTTACGAAGTCCAGGGGCCTCCGAGGCGCGGAAGAGCTGAAGGGCGCGCTCTCGGAGATACTGCTCGAGATTCTGAAATTTGAAGACGGCGGCATTAAGCTTGCCACAAAGCCTTCCGTGATACTGATGATAGGCGTAAACGGCGTCGGCAAGACCACTACGATAGGAAAGCTCTCGTCGCGTTTCGCGAAGGATGGCAAGCGCGTTTTGATGTGCGCGGGCGACACCTTCAGGGCCGCCGCCGCGGAACAGCTTAAGATCTGGGCGGACAGGTCCGGGGCCGACCTTGTAAGGCACGAGGAAGGCTCGGATCCCGCCTCGGTGGTTTTTGACGCCATTTCCGCCGCCAAATCGAGGGGCGCCGACATTGTAATCTGCGATACGGCCGGAAGGCTCCACAACAAGCAGAACCTTATGAACGAGCTCTCAAAAATCAGCCGCATAATAGACAGGGAGCTTCCCGGCTGCGACAGGGAAACGCTTCTGGTTCTTGACGCAACGACCGGCCAGAACGGGCTTATACAGGCCAAGCAGTTCAGGGAGGCCGCTGGAGTAACGGGCCTCGTGCTGACAAAGCTTGACGGAACTGCCCGCGGAGGGATCGTGTTTGCGATTGCCCACGAGCTCGGCCTTCCCGTAAGGTTTGTTGGGGTGGGCGAGCAGGCGGACGACCTTCTTGACTTTGAGCCGGAGGCTTTTGTGGACGCGCTCCTGAGGTGAAATATGAAGTTTGTGCTTGCGAGCAATAATAAGAAAAAGCTCGGAGAAATGCGCGCTATTCTCTCCGAATTGGGTATAGAGGTAATAACACAGAGCGAAGCCGGCGTGAACGTGGAAGTCGAGGAGACAGGGGAAAGCTTTGAGGAAAACGCCCTCTTAAAAGCGGAAGCCGTTATGCGCGCCGCTAATATGCCGGCCATTGCGGACGATTCCGGCCTTTCGGTGGACGCTCTCGGGGGAAGGCCGGGCGTATATTCCGCCCGCTTCGGCGGAGAAAGCTGCAGAAACGATTTCGAGCGCTGCCAGCACCTTCTCCGGGCCATGGAGGGAGAAATCCGCCGTGAGGCGTCGTTTATATCCGTGATTGTCTGCGCATTTCCCGACGGCAGGAGGATAAGCGCGAGGGGGGAGTGCCGCGGCGAAATACTGAGGGAATTCAGGGGCGCCGGCGGCTTCGGCTATGATCCTCTGTTTTTTGTCCCGGAATACGGTCAGACAATGGCGGAAATGGATGCCGGCCTGAAAAACTCCATTTCGCACAGGGCGAAGGCGCTCAGGGAGCTGAAAATAAAATTGGAAAATTCAGACTTGAAATACTAAAACGGGGAGAAAATATATGCTGACGAGCAAACAGAGGGCGCAGCTCCGTTCCCTGGCGAACTCCCAGGAGACGATAGTGCACATCGGAAAAGGCGGCATAACGGAGAATATAGTTAAACAGGCTGCAGACGCACTAAAGGCGAGGGAGCTTATAAAATGCAGGGTTCTTGAAAACTCCATGCTCACGGCGAGGGAAGCCTGCGACGAGATGGCGAGGCTTACCGGGGCGGAGCCGGTTCAGGTTATAGGCACGAGATTCGTCATCTACAAAGAAAACAGGGAAAAGCCGGGGATCCAGCTTGTAAAATAGAGCTTGCGGGGGATGGAGAATGGCGCTTGAAAGAGAAAAAATAGGCATATTCGGAGGCACCTTTGACCCTGTTCATCTCGGTCATGTCGCCGCCGCGAAAGCCGCGTCGGATAAGCTCGGCTTAACAAAACTGATATTTATTCCGGCCGCCGTTCCGCCGCATAAGGAGCTTCCCCCTGAGGCGGCCTCAGGCGAGATGCGCCTTGAGATGCTGAGACTTGCGCTTAAGAACATTGAAAACGCCGAGGTTTCAGATATAGAGATAAAACGCGGGGGAACAAGCTACACAGACGAAACCGTCAGGACGTTTAAGGAGAAGCATCCCAATGCAGAATTGTGGCTCATAATGGGCGGCGACATGCTGGAATGTTTCGAAAAATGGAATAATTTCGATTGGCTGAAAAGGAACGTATACGTTTGCGCGCTTTCGAGGCGGGCTGATACGGAGAGGCTGAAGGCGGCGGCCGCGGAGCTGCGGAAAAAATACGGCATAAATGTGGTTTTGGCCGAAAACGACGCGCTGGAGATATCGTCCTCCGAGCTGCGCGAGATGCTTAAAAACAGAGACGGCCTCAGATACCTCGACCCGGAAGTTTATGCCTACATCATTAAAAACCGCCTTTTCGGCTCCCGGGCGGAATTCGGCTGGCTCAGGGAAAGGGCGGGCGAAATGCTTGACCCCAAGCGCGTGCCGCATGTGCTCGGCTGCGAGGAAGAGGCGGCCGCGCTTTCGTTTAGATGGGGAGCGGACGTGGAAGACGCAAGGTGCGCCGCAATACTGCATGACCTGACGAAAAAATTAAGCCTTGAAGAGCAGTTGATATTATGTGAAAAATATGGTATCATAATCGATATTGTCGAAAGGCGGGAAGTGAAGCTCCTGCATTCCGTCACGGGGGCGGCGATGGCCGAGCATGAATTCGGAATGCCCTCAGAGGTGTGCAGCGCCATAAGATGGCACACCACGGGGAAGGCCGGGATGTCGCTTCTTGAAAAAATCATATATATATCTGACTACATAGAGCCGACAAGGACTTTTGACGGTGTAGAAAAGCTGAGAGCCCTTGCGTACAGCGATCTCGACTCCGCAATGCTTGAAGGGCTCAGTATGACTGTTGCGGAAATAACAGAACGGGGAAAGACTCCGCATCAGAATACTCTGTTGGCGATAGAGTACTTTAAAAGGAGCATTTTGGGGCAATGAAGCTTTACGGTGGAAACAGCGGCCGGAGGAGAAGACAAACGCCGAGAAGATTCGATGACAGAATAATTGAAGAGGCGCGGGCCGAAGGGCCTTATGAGGACGACGAACCGACAAGGCGCAGAACCCCGGAAGAACTGAAGCGCATCGATAGGATGATAGAAAGATACCAGAGGTACAAAAGGCGGAAAAGGATATTCATACTTTCGATTCTGCTTATTCTGGCAGCCGCGGCAGCCTTGCTGTGGAAGAGCCTCGTCCGTCCGCCGGAGGTTACGCCTCCGTCCGTTGCTACGGCTAAGCCTTCTGCAACCGCTTCCGCCTCGACGGCAAATGTTGTCTCCTATACGCGAAAAACCGGATTTTTTACATTTTTGCTGCTTGGCAAGGATGTGGAGGCGGGACTTACCGATACTATACTCGTCGGGTCCATAGATACTGCCACAAATACTCTGAACGTAGTCAGCATACCGAGGGATACGCTCATAAACGTGTCGCGCAGCTACAAGAAGGCAAACGGCATGTATTCCCATAACGGCGGAGATATTGAAAAGGTGAAGGCCGAGCTCAAGTCGCTTCTCGGGTTTACCGTAGACTGCTACGCCGTTATTGACATAAAGGCTTTCGAGAAGATAGTGGATACGGTGGGCGGCGTTGATTTTGACGTTCCTGTAAACATGGATTATGACGACGACATCCAGGATTTCCGAGTCCATCTGATGGCCGGCCCCCAGCATTTAAACGGCGAGGCCGCCCTCGGCGTCGTTCGCTTCAGGCAGAACAACGAGGGCTCAAAGTTCGGGCCGGGATACCCGAGGGCAGACATAGACCGCATCGCGACGCAGCAGAGTTTCATGAAGGCGCTCGCAAAGCAGTGTCTGAAAATAGGAAACGCCACAAAGGTGAACGAATTTGCTCAGATATTCAAGGATTACGTCGAAACAAACCTTTCAGCCGGCAACATGGTCTGGTTCGGCCTCCAGTTTCTCAATATCAAGAGCGACAATATAAACTTTATGACAATGCCGGCAAACTATGAAGATTACGCAATGGAGACCGCCTGCGTGACCGTAAAGCTGGACGATTGGCTGAAGGTGATAAATTCCAAGCTTAATCCTTACAAGGAGGAAATCACCGGGGACAAGCTCGACGTGCTAACCCGGGACGGCGCCGGCAATCTTTATTCCACCGCCGGAAAGATATCAAGCTGAATTTGGGAGGTATAAATTTGCTGACTTCCACGGAAGTAATGAAACTTATCGTAAAAGCCCTTGACTCTAAAAAAGCCGGAGACATTAAGGTCCTGAGAACCGATAAAATAACAATTCTCGCCGATTATTTCGTAATCTGCACGGCCACTTCATCCACGCATGTAAAAACGCTTGCGGAGGAGACCGACAGGGTGCTGAGCGAAAATGGAGAGCCGCCCTTAAGGACCGAGGGTTACCGCGCGGGAGGATGGGTCCTTGTCGATTTCGGCTGCGTGGTGGTTCATATTTTCACCGACGAGATGAGGAAGTTTTACGGACTCGAAAGGCTCTGGGGAGACGCCGAGCAGATCGACATATCCTCGATAGTAACGGAATGATATTTTTGCGGAGGAGGAGACCTCTTCCGCTCCAACATAATCTCAGAAAAGATGTGTAACATATGAAATACGATTTTGGTACCATTGAAAAAAAGTGGCAGAAGATATGGGAAGATAAAAAATGCTACTGCGCGTCGAATAAGAGCGAAAAGCAGAAATTTTACGCGCTGATAGAGTTCCCCTACCCGTCGGGCGAGGGGCTGCACGTCGGGCATCCGAGGCCGTATACGGCTATGGACATAATCGCAAGGAAGCGCCGCATGCAGGGCTTCAACGTCCTTTTTCCCATAGGCTACGACGCTTTCGGACTTCCGACGGAAAACTATGCCATAAAGCATAAAATGCATCCGCGTGAGGTCACAAAACGAAATATAGCCCGTTTTACATCGCAGCTCAAGATGCTGGGATACAGCTTCGATTGGGACCGCGTCATAGATACAACCGATCCTGAGTACTATAAGTGGACGCAGTGGATTTTTATCAAGCTGTTTGAAAACGGGCTTGCCTACAAGGCCAAGATACCGGTAAACTGGTGCACGTCCTGCAAGTGCGTTTTGGCTAACGAAGAAGTCGTTGACGGAGTCTGCGAGCGCTGCGGCAGCGAGGTGGTCAGGAAGGAAAAGAGCCAGTGGATGCTCAGGATAACGGCTTACGCGGAACGCCTGATAAACGACCTTGACGGCCTCGATTTTATTGAAAGGGTAAAGACCCAGCAGAAAAACTGGATAGGCCGTTCCACCGGGGCCGAGGTGGATTTTGCCACGACCGCGGGCGATACTCTCCGGGTTTTCACGACCAGACCGGACACGCTTTTCGGAGCGACTTATATGGTGATGTCGCCTGAGCATGCTCTGCTCAAGAAGTGGTTCCCTCTTTTTGCAAATAAGGAAGAAATATCGGCTTATCAGGAGGCGGCGGCAAGAAAGTCCGACTTTGAGCGCACGGAGATGGCAAAGGAAAAGACCGGCGTCGAACTCAAAGGCGTAAAAGCCGTAAATCCCGTCACAGGCGGCGAGATACCGATATTCATATCCGATTATGTTCTGGCGACATACGGCACCGGCGCTATAATGGCCGTTCCGGGACACGACGAAAGGGACTGGGAGTTCGCCAGAAAGTTCGGACTGCCTGTAATAGAGGTTGTAAGGGGCGGAAATATCGAGGAAGCCGCCTTCACGGACTGCCAGACAGGCATAATGGTGAATTCCGGTTTTCTCAACGGGCTTTCCGTGGAGGACGCAAAGCTCAAGATTACGGAGTGGCTGACCGACAAGGGTCTCGGTGAGCGGAAGGTGAATTACAAGCTGCGCGACTGGGTCTTCAGCCGCCAGCGCTACTGGGGAGAGCCTATCCCTCTCGTCTTCTGCGAAAAATGCGGCTGGGTTCCCATACCCGAGAATGAGCTTCCGCTGCTTCTGCCGGAGGTGGAGTCCTATGAAACGACCGATAACGGCGAATCTCCGCTGTCGGCCATGAAAGAATGGGTTGAAACATCATGCCCGTCCTGCGGAGCTCCGGCGAGACGGGAGACCGATACGATGCCCCAATGGGCCGGCTCCTCGTGGTATTTCCTGCGCTATATGGATCCTTACAACAGAAACGCTCTTGTCGGAAAAGAGGCTATCGATTACTGGAACAGGGTGGACTGGTATAACGGAGGCATGGAGCATACCACTCTGCACCTGCTGTATTCAAGGTTCTGGCATAAGTTTCTTTATGACATCGGCGTCGTTCCAACTTCAGAGCCGTATTCGAAAAGGACAAGCCACGGCATGATACTGGGCGAGGGCGGAGAGAAAATGTCCAAGTCCAGAGGCAACGTCGTGAACCCGAACGAGATAGTGGACGAGTACGGAGCCGACACGCTGCGGCTTTATATCATGTTCATCGGGGATTTTGAAAAAGCCGCGCCCTGGTCCTCAACCGCCGTGAAGGGCTGCAAGCGTTTCCTGGACAGAGTGTGGAATCTCGGGGAAAAGGCGCTTGATTCAACGGTTCAAGGTTATTCGCCGAAAAACGAGTCCATAATAAACCATACCATCAAAAAAGTCGGCGAAGATATCGAGAGCATGAAATTCAACACCGCGATAGCGAGCCTGATGTCGCTTGTCAACGAGCTTTCGGACAACGGATGCAGCAGGGCCGACGTAAAAACCCTTCTGTGTCTTTTGAGCCCTTTTGCGCCTCACATCGCAGAAGAGCTTTGGGAGATGCTGGGGGGAGAAGGTCTCTGCTGTGAGCAGCCCTGGCCCTCATACGATGAAAGCAAAATGGTGGACGCGACAAAGGTTATCGCCGTTCAGATAAACGGAAAGCTCAAAACCACTATAACCGCTCCGACGGACTGTTCCGACGGAGAGCTGACCGAGCTGGCCCTCTCGGACGAGAAGGTCAGGCGCGCGACGGATGGAATGGAGCTATCAAAAACCATAATAGTAAAAAATAAACTTATTAATTTGATCGTCAAACCGCAAAAGTCTTGACAATAAGCGGGTATTATTTTATAATACCTTTGTGAAGCCATAACATGGCCCTTAAAGCGCCGGTTTTCGGCGTATTTGGAGGGAGGGAAGCTAATGTCGGAAGTTCATGTGAAGGATAATGAGTCGCTGGACAGCGCGCTTAAGCGTTTCAAGCGCAGCTGTGCTAAGGCCGGAGTGCTGTCGGATCTCAGAAAGAAAGAATATTATCAGAGTCCAAGTGTAAAGCGCCGTAAAAAATCTGAAGCGGCGAGGAAAAACAAAAATAAGAAGTTTTTTTAAAATCAGTTCGGGCTGTCGTTTGGCAGCCCGAATTTTTCAATCGGCATATACTGTTGCGAAGGGAGGAAAGCGGTGGTAAACTGCTTTAAGGGAAAGGCTCCTTCAGAGGCTTTTCAGAAAGCCCTTCATCTCTCCGTATAGGAACATGGCCTTGCTTATGCCGAGGCTTTCCGCCACGGACAGCTTGCTTTTTATGCTGCCCAGATTGTCAAAGAGTATGAAGTGCGTTTCTCCGTTTTCCGTGTAGAAGAAGTATTGGCAGCACAGCTCGGGAGAGAAAAACTGCTCCGGCGAAAGCCTCTCGGTAAGCCCCGAAAACTCATCCCTCGAAATGTCCCTGCCCTCGCCGTCGGGGGCGGGGAGAACGAAGTCCTTGCAGACGCGCTCGACGTCAAGCACGATCCTTTCGGCGCCGAAGGCTTCCGAAGCCTCATAAAGCCGCCTTCTGAGCGTGCCTCCGGACATCGAGGTTGACACCACTACCCACGCTTGCCTGTATCGGACTCCGAGCTCCTCGTGGACCATAAGGCGGAGTTTTTTTCCGGACAACGCGGAGGATAATATGTCAAGCAGCGGTTCCGATCTGAAATTTGCGAAAACGCCGGAAAAATTAAATTTTCCGCATTCAGCCATAATTTCGGAAACAGTTTCCATGTCAAAGGGCGGCTCTTCCGTTTCGGCGCTGAGTATCATATAACCGCGCCCCGGATTAACTGCCGCCGCGGCGCGGTAAAGCCTGCCGTCCCCTCCGATTTTGTAGGCCGAATAGGCAATCGGGAGCTTTGTGCCAGAAACGCTTTTCATTTCTTCGGGCTCTACGGCGATAATATACTGCATGCTCGGGCACCCGCCTTTTTATAATCATCAATAATAAATCTATGACAGTTCAAAGCGAGGTATGTATGTTTGAAAAGCTCGTTCCGGCCGTGAGGCTCGGAAGCATATTCGAGATAACCCCTGAGCTTTTGCACAGGAGGAATATAAAGCTGCTTATGCTCGACCTCGACAATACTCTTGCGCCGTACCGGGACTCGAAGCCTTCGGGGAGGCTCATGGAATGGAAAGACGGCCTCGTTTCCTCGGGAGTAAGTCTTATTATAGTGTCGAATACAAAATCTGACAGGGCCAAAAATTTTTCCGCAGATATGGGGATCCCTTATGTCGATCGCGCGGGGAAGCCGATGACGAAGAAGGTTCTCGAGGTTATGAGGAAAATGGGCTCCAAGCCCGAGGAATCCGCGCTGGCGGGCGACCAGATATTCACTGACGTATTGTGCGCAAACCGCGCCGGAGCCTTGTCGATAGTTGTGAGGCCTCTTGAGCTGACGAATGTGTTCTTTCTGCTCAGGTACTGGGCGGAATACGTTTTCAGGCGGCTTGCGCCGGGGCATGACAAGGAGGGTAAACGATGAACAGAATTGAAAAAATAAGGTCCGGGTTTGACGAACTTGAAATAGACGCCATCCTCGTCACGACGCCGGAGAACCGCAGATACGCCTCGGGTTTTCACTCTACGGACGGCGTGGTGCTCATCACAAGGGAAGAGGCGTATCTCTTTGTCGATTCAAGATATATAGAGGCCGCAGGCAAGTCGGTTTCGGGGATTTCCGTTCAGCTTGTAAACCCCGAGAACACATACAAAAAGCGCATAACCTCGGCCCTGAAGGGGAGCGAATGTTCCGCCGTTGGCTTCGAAGATGCCTTTATGAGCTATGCGGATTACCTGAAATACGGGGAAATGCTTGCCTTGCCTTTGAAGCCGGTTTCGTCCATGCTCACAGAGCTCAGACGCTCAAAGGATGAAAGCGAGATTAAGGAGCTTATCGCGGCGCAGCGCATTGCGGAAAAGGCTTATAAGGATGTGCTGGGGCTTATAAAGCCGGGCGTTTCCGAGCTCGATATCGCCGCGGAGCTCACTTACAGAATGCTCAAATACGGAGGTGAGCGCACGTCGTTCGACCCCATTGTGCTGACGGGGGCGAATACAAGCATGCCTCACGGACGCCCGGGCAACTCGAGGATAAAGCCGGGGGACTTCGTCACCATGGATTTCGGCTGCCAGTATAACGGATACTGCTCGGATATGACCAGAACCGTGGCGGTCGGACATGCCTGCGACGAGATGCGTAAGGTCTACGACACCGTGCTGAGGGCGCAGGCCGCCGGCATAAGCGCGGCAAGGGAAGGCGCCAGGGGGCGCGACATTGACGCCGCGGCGAGAAGGGTGATAGAGGAAGCGGGCTACGGTTCATGCTTTACGCACAGCTTCGGGCACGGAGTAGGGCTCATGATACACGAGGAGCCGACGGCATCGCCCTCCTCTGAAGCAAAAATGCCGAAGGGAGCGGTAATTTCGGCCGAGCCGGGAATATACATCGAAAACCGTTTCGGAGTCCGGATAGAGGATGTGATTATAATCAGGGAAGCAGGCTGCGAGAACATCACCCTCGCCGAAAAGGAGCTCCTGATAATCTGATAAACGTGCTAAAATAAGCGGAACCGGCGTTGATATAAATGTTTGACTGCCAATAATACAAATGATATAATATTGCATTAATACTCAAAAAGGAGCGCGGATATGTGGCTCGCAGACAAATGGAAGGATTTCGAACTCATCGACTGCTCAAGGGGAGAGAAGCTTGAGCGTTGGGGCGGAGAGATTCTTGTCCGGCCGGATCCGCAGGCGATTTGGGATACTCCCAGGGAGCATCCGGGCTGGCAGAGGCATTCGGCCAGATACACCCGTTCGTCGTCCGGCGGCGGAAGCTGGGAAAAGCACAGACTTCCGGAAAGCTGGCAGATAAGCTACGGGGAGCTTGTTTTCAACGTTAAGCCCATGAACTTCAAGCATACGGGACTTTTTCCGGAGCAAAGCGCAAACTGGGATTTTATATCAGACAAAATCCGCGGTGCCGGCAGACCTGTTAGCGTGCTCAATCTTTTCGCTTATACGGGCGCGGCCACGGCTGCGGCCGCCGCGGCCGGCGCCTCGGTCTGCCATGTCGACGCCGCGAAGGGCATGGTAAGCTGGGCCAGGGAGAACGCGAGGGCGTCAGGGCTGTCCGAAAAGCCTATCCGCTGGATAATAGACGACTGCGTTAAGTTCGTTGAAAGGGAAATACGGAGAGGAAAGCGCTATGACGCGCTGATAATGGACCCGCCCTCATATGGCAGAGGGCCGTCCGGCGAGATATGGAAGTTTGAAGACAATATTTTTCCGTTCGTAAAGCTGTGTGCGGATGTTTTGAGCGACGACCCCTGCTTTGTTATAATTAATTCTTATACGACGGGCATTTCTCCCTCGGCGCTGACCTATATAGGCGAAACGGTTTTTACAAAGCGCTTCGGGGGACGGGGAATAAGCGAGGAGCTGGGAATACCGGTCACGGTAAGCGGGCTCGCCCTGCCGTGCGGAGCATCCTACCGCTGGGAAAAATGACGGGTCGGCATTTGAGGCGGCCCAGGAAATGGAAATCAATATGAGCGATATTATCAAAATCGAAAATTTAACTTACGCATATGTGACGGAAGAAGGCAAAAACGCCGTTGCGCTGGATCATATAAATCTCAGTATAAAAGAGGGCTCTTTTGTTGCGGTTCTGGGACACAACGGGTCGGGAAAATCGACGCTTGCAAAGCATATGAACGCTATACTGCTTCCCGAGGGCGGAAAGGTCTATGTAGCGGGCATGGACACCTCGGATGAAAACCTCGTCATAGAGATACGCCGCCAGGTGGGTATGGTTTTTCAGAACCCGGACAATCAGATGGTGGCGAACGTCGTAGAGGAGGATGTCGCCTTCGGACCCGAAAATCTGGGAATTGATCCGAACGAGATACGTCGGCGCGTCGACGACGCTCTGAGGCAGGTGGGCATGTATGAATACCGCACCCACGCTCCGCACCTGCTCTCCGGCGGACAGAAGCAGCGGATAGCCATAGCGGGAATCATAGCTATGCGTCCGAGATGCATAGTTTTAGACGAGCCGACCGCCATGCTGGATCCTATGGGCCGCGAGGAGGTAATAAGCACCATACACGAGCTTAACCGCAAAAACGGCATAACCGTGGTGCTGATTACCCATCACATGAAGGAAACCATAGATGCGGACAGGCTTCTCGTGATGAAAGACGGGCGCATAGTCGCCGACGGGGCTCCGTGCGAGGTTTTCAAAAACGTCCGGGAGCTGAAGGAAGTGGGGCTGGACGTTCCGGACACTACCGAGCTGATTTTTCAGCTGAACGAGGAGGGCTTCAACCTTCCGCTTGAGGCCTTAACGGTAGAGGAGTGTGCAAGCGCCATATACGCCGTACTGTCATAGGGCATTTCACGCTGCTTTGCGGCAAGAAGCCTGCCCTGTATGCGACGGCACCCACCATTTGAAAAAGGATTGAATTCATTGGTACCTATAATAAAAACAGAAGGGCTTTGCCACAGATACAGCGTCGGGACGCCATTCGAGCGCGCGGCGATAGAGGATATAGATTTCGAGGCGAAACGCGGCGAATTCATAGGCGTGATCGGGCACACCGGCTCGGGCAAGTCAACATTCATACAGCACCTCAACGGTCTGCTTAAGCCGACCGCCGGAAGGGTTTATTACGAAGGCAGGGACATATGGGAAAGCAAGGCGGCCACGCGCGAAACGCGCTTTAAGGTCGGCATCGTGTTCCAATATCCCGAATATCAGCTCTTTGAGGAAACCGTTTACAAAGATATTGCCTTCGGGCCTAAAAATATGAAAATTTCTGACGATGAAATAGATATGCGCGTGCGGGAAGCCGCGGAATTTGTCGGAATTGACAGCGAGCTTCTTGAAAGGTCGCCTTTCGACCTTTCGGGAGGCCAGAAAAGGCGCGTAGCGATCGCCGGGGTCATCGCGATGGGGCCGAGCGTCCTCATACTTGACGAACCGGGGGCGGGCCTCGACCCTCGTGGCAGGGAGAGCATCCTTGAAAACATAAAGAGGTACCATGAAGCCACAGACGCGACCGTTATAATGGTCACGCACAGCATGGAGGAGATAGCCTCGGCCGTCGACAGGATCGTAGTATTCAATCGCGGCAGGATAGCCATGAACGGAACTCCGGGGGAAGTTTTCTCGCGCGGCGAGGAACTCGAGGATATGGGCCTTTCGGTTCCCGAGGTTACGAGGATAGCAAAGCGCTTAAGAGAGCTGGGCCTCCCGGTAGACACCTCCGTTTACACGATAGAGCAGCTCAAGAGCATTCTGCTTTCGCTGAAAGGGGGCGGAAGGGGTGCTTAAGGATATAACGCTTGGGCAGTATTTCCCCGGAGACACATTTATCCACCGCCTCGACCCCAGAACAAAGCTTATTATGAGCCTTGAATATATAGTTCTGCTCTTCGTTGCGAGGGATTACTTTTCCTACGGCCTGCTCTTTGCCTATCTTGTGCTTATAATAGCAGTCTCTAAGGTAAGGCTGAAGATTATACTTAACGGCATGAAGCCCATACTCATACTGGTGGTGCTGACGGCTCTTCTCAATCTCTTTTACACGCCAGGCAATACGGTCGTCAGCTTTTGGGTTTTGAGAATAACTGACGCCGGAATTAAAAACGCTTTCCTTATGGTCATCAGGATAATGATGCTTATCGCGGGCACCTTTCTTCTGACATACACCACATCTCCCATAGACCTGACGGACGGGCTTGAAAAGCTTTTGAATCCGCTGAAAAAATTCAAGGCGCCGGTACATGAGCTTTCCATGATGATGAGCATCGCGCTGAGGTTCATACCGACTCTTATCGAGGAAACGGATAAAATCATGAGCGCCCAGAAGGCGAGAGGAGCGGATTTTGAGACGGGCAGCATCATCCAGCGCGCAAAGGCGCTGCTTCCGCTTCTGGTCCCGCTTTTCGTAAGCGCGTTCAGGCGCGCGGACGAGCTCGCGGTGGCGATGGAGAGCCGATGCTACCACGGAGGGCAGGGAAGGACAAAAATGAAGCAGCTTATCTTGAGGCCGCAGGATTACCTGACGCTTGCGCTCGGCGTGCTTCTTGCAGCCGGCACCGTGATGCTCGCCGTGCTGGGGCTTTGAGAAGGCGGGTGGTCTTTTGCGGAACATCGCTATGAGGCTGATGTACGACGGCACCCGATACCACGGATGGCAGGTTCAGAAAGACGAGATAACCGTGGCCGAAACGATTGAGAAGGCGCTGAGCAGGATATGCTGCGCCCCGACTAAAATTGTAGGCTGCGGCAGAACCGATGCAGGGGTGCACGCATTAAGCTACTGCGCCAATTTCAAAACCGAGTCACGCATACCGGCAGACAGGCTGCCCTTGGCCGTGAACGCCCTCATACCTCAGGACATAGCGGTCATAGACGCCGTTGAAGCGCCGCCTGACTTCAACGCGATACTTTCCTGCAAGAGGAAGGAATATACTTATCATATATACAACGCCCGAATAAGAAACCCTATGTATGCCAACAGGGCTTATTTTTACCCAGTACCGCTTGACGCGGCCGTGATGGACAGAGCGGCCAAGGCTTTTGTAGGCACCCATGACTTCGCGGCAGTACGCTCGGTGGGCACAGATGTGAAATCCACTGTCAGAACGGTTCACTACTGCGACGTTGCGAGGAAGGGCGAACTTATTAAGATAAGAATATGCGCGGACGGCTTTCTGTACAATATGGTTAGGGCGATTGCAGGAACGCTTATTTACGCTTCGCTCGGGAAGATTTCGCCGATGAGATCGGAGCGCTGCTCGAGAGCCGGGACAGGCGGCTTGCCGGGCCCACGGTGCCTCCGGAAGGGCTTTATATGACCGGAGTATGGTACGACGGAGCAGTAGGATTGATGATGGGTTAAAATTGTTGTATATTTTTATATTCGGTAGTGCTATAATGCTTTGAGGAGACTCGATGAATAATACGGGAGAAAAAACAAAAAATCGTGGCTGGATTTTAAGATTTTTTTTGGTTCTGCTTGTTCTGACCGTCTCCGTCAGCGCCGCGCTTCTGGCTATCGGAAATAACGGCTTTTCGTTCGGGAAGAGCGATTTTAAGCAGATAAGCTTTGACGTGAACGCCGGTAATCTCTACGCCTGGATTGAAGACGGTCTTGTGGTGGCGTCGGGCACAGGCATACAGCTTATAGGCGCCGGAGGTGAAACCTTAGCCGCAGATACTGTAATCCTGCAGAATCCGGCGGTCGCGAGGAGCGCCGCTCTTGCCGCAGTATGGAGTACGGGAGGCAAGGATTTTTATACGGTCGGCAAGGAAAAAGGAATTGTAAGGACATCGCTTGACAGGAAGATAATAAATCTTTACGTCAACAGGGAAAACTGGGTAGCGGTTTCGGCGCAGGAGGAAGGCTACAGGGGCTCGGTCAGCGTATACAACAGCAAGCTTAAGCCTGTCTACAAGTGGTCGTCGGGAGACGCGTATCTTGTTGACGCCGCGATTTCCGATTCCAGCGACAAAATGGCGGCCTACACAATTAGCGAATCGGGCAGCAGAGTGCAGTTCTTTCAGCTTAACAGCACGGAACAGAAGGGGAGCTATACCTGCGAGAATACTGTGCTGCTGGACCTCGCGTACCTGAGCAACTCTTCGGTCTGCGCCCTTTCCATGAACTCGGCCTTTTTTCTGAACGACAAGGGAAGCCTTATATCGCGTTATGATTTTACCGACGGGTATCTGAAGGATTTTTCTCTTGAAGGCTCGGGGTTTGCGGCTCTTTTGATAGGAAAATACAAGGCGGGGAGCTCTGGGACGATAGTTACGCTTTCGCCTGCCGGGGCCGAGCTCGGGAAGCTTGACGTGAAAAGCGAGATACTGTCTTTTTCCGTAAGCGGCAAGTATGTAGCGGTGCTTTACAGCGATTCGCTCGTAATTTACAGAAGTGATATGACAGTTTACGCAAAAGCAGCCGATATATCAAGTATAAGGCAGGTGCTGATGAGGCCGGACGGTTCAGTCGTCATGCTGTCCAACTCGGGAGCCGCGATATACAAGCCTTAAGGCCTGCGCCGGGAGTATTCTCTCGGCCATTGAAAGGGGGCAAAACATGCTGCCTGTAATTATTGACGTCGTGTTGATATTGATCGTTGCGGTTTCCGTGCTGAACGGCGTAAAGAGGGGATTCATTTTAAGCATAAGCGGTATTGTTATTATGATTGCCTCGTTCTATGCGGCGGGCATGATAGCCAATACATATTCCGACAGGTTTAAGCCGATGATAGAGCCGACGGTGAGCAAATTCGTTGACAGTTCGGTGCTGGAGGCAAAGCAGCAGGCGAGTTCGAATATTTCCGGAGCCGCAAAGGATGAACTGAGCACGGTGGGGCTTGACAGCCTTTTGAAGATGGGGCTTTTCGAGGGCACGGCGCAGAAGATCATAGATGATCTGAAGGGCTCCGTAACAACCGTTGGTCAGGATTTCAAAAAGGCTGTTTCAAATAAAGTAACTTCTTCCGTCGCGTATATTCTGACCTTCATGGTGGCCTACCTGCTGATGACTATCGTACTGTTTCTTGTCATGCGGGTGCTGGACGCGGCGTTCAGGCTTCCGGGGCTCGGACTTCTCAACAGCGCGGGCGGATTTGCGCTTGGCGCGGCGAAAGGGATGCTCCTGCTTTTTGCGATAGCCTGGGCTATGAGGTATTTCGGCGGGATATTTCCAGACGAAACGGTTGACAAAACCGTGTTTTTGAAATGGCTTATGAAAAACAATCTGCTCGCCGCTTTTTTCGGAGTATGATAAGTTGGGAGAGATCTGATTGAACATTCCGAATATGCTGTCGGTGTTCAGGTTAATTCTGGTGCCCGTATTTGTGGCCGCTTATTTCAGCGGCTCGGCCAACGCTAAGATATACGCGACCGGAATATATCTTCTGGCGGCCGCAACCGACTTTCTTGACGGCAGAATAGCCAGAAAATACAACCTGGTGTCCAAGCTCGGCAGGATACTGGACCCTCTCGGCGACAAGATAATGACATTCGCCGTTTTGATCTGCATTACGATAGATAAGCTGGTTCCGGTTTGGGCGGTAGTAATCTTTTTTGTTAAGGAGATGCTCATGGCGGTAGGGGGGCTGCTTGTTTACAACAAGCTGACCGATATGCCGTCTTCCAATTACTTCGGGAAGTGTGCGACCGTGGTTTTCGTAGTTGTTTGCGCTTTGCTGATGCTACTGAAGGACATCCCCAGGCAATATGCGACGCTTATGATTACATTTGCGATTATTGTAATGATTGTGGCTTTTATCAGTTATCTGGTTCAATATATTAAGATTTTACAATCCCTTAAAAAACGGGGACAAATTAAGGAGTAGCATATGCAACCGACACTATGCGCAAAATGCAAAAAGAATGTGGCAGTAATTTTTATAACAAAGATGGAAAACGGAAAGTCTACGAATGAAGGCCTGTGCTTGAAATGCGCCAAGGAGCTCAATATCAAGCCGGTTGACGATATAATGAAGAAGATGGGCATTTCCGACGAGGACCTCGACGGCATATCCAACGAAATGCTAGATGCCTTCGGGGGCGCCGAGAGCCTGACCGATACAGATGAGGACGAAGAATCCGAGGAAGGGAAAACCGCCACATTTCCCTTCCTTAACCGCCTGTTTAATTCCGAGTCGGGCGAGACCCAGATGCCGGGAGGCGGTACCCACTCGACTCCGGGCAAGGAAAGAGATAACCAGAGCAGGGGACAGAAACGCAAATATCTCGACAATTACTGCATTTCCCTCACCCAGAAGGCTATCGACGGAAAAATCGACAGGATTGTCGGACGGGAAGAGGAAACCGAGCGCGTTATTCAGATACTGAACCGCAGGCAAAAGAACAATCCCTGCCTCATAGGAGAGCCGGGCGTCGGAAAGACCGCGATAGCCGAAGGCCTTGCCCAGCGAATAGTGGACGGGACGGTGCCGTATAAGCTCCGCGACAAGGAAGTATTCCTGCTCGACCTTACGGCATTAGTTGCCGGAACGCAGTTCAGAGGGCAGTTCGAAAGCCGCATGAAGGGCCTTATCGACGAGGTTAAGAAGCAGGGAAACATAATTCTTGTTATCGACGAGGTTCACAACATAGTCGGCGCCGGGGACGCCGAGGGATCCATGAACGCAGCGAACATACTTAAGCCGGCCCTGTCAAGGGGGGAGATCCAGGTCATTGGAGCCACCACCTTCGCCGAATACAGAAAGCATATAGAAAAAGATACGGCTCTTGAGAGGCGCTTTCAGCCGGTCATAGTCGGCGAGCCGTCGATAGAAGACTCCGTAGAGATAATAAAAGGAATAGCGCGGTATTACGAAAGCTTCCACGGGGTCAGGATCCCCGAGGAAATGTGCCGCCAGGCTGTCATATTGTCGGAGCGCTACATCACGGACCGCTTTCTGCCAGACAAGGCGATAGACCTTATCGACGAGGCCTGCTCAGATGTTAACCTGAAGAACAAAAACTTTGCGAGAATCGCAGAAATCACGAAGGAGAGAGCGGATCTCGCCAAGGAGAGGGAACTGCTCCTCTCGGACAACAGCGAGGAAAGCTACAGGAGGCTTGCTGTTTTGAGAAGCCGCGACATCCAGCTTGAAAACGAGCTTGCGACGCTGCACAGGGAGGGAATGCCCGAGCTGACCATCGACAATCTCGCCCGCATCATCGAGCTTTGGACTAAAATCCCGGCCGCAAGCATCAGAGAGGACGAATACGAAAAGCTGTCGAAGCTTGACAAGAGGCTGAAGGAGCATATCGTCGGGCAGGACGAAGCGGTGGACGCCGTCTGTGCCGCCATCCGGCGCAACAGGGTGGGCATAGCAGCCAAGCGCAAGCCGGTTTCGTTCATTTTCGTCGGCTCCACCGGAGTCGGCAAAACGGAGCTTGTCAAGCGTCTGGCCGCGGATCTATTTGACACGCCTGAGTCTCTTATCAGGCTCGACATGTCAGAATTCATGGAAAAGCACACCGTGTCGAGGCTTATCGGCTCGCCCCCGGGATATGTGGGGTACGATGAGGCGGGGCAGCTCACTGAGAAGATCCGCCGCAAGCCTTACTCCGTTGTGCTGTTCGACGAGATAGAAAAAGCGCATCCGGACGTTTTGAATATACTCCTGCAGATACTTGACGACGGACGCATAACGGACGCCCACGGCAAAACGGTGAACTTCGAGAATACGGTCATAATAATGACCACCAACGCCGGCAGCGACAAAAAGGACGGTGCGATAGGCTTCAATATGAGCCTTAACGATCAGGGCAGGGAAAAGGCAATCAAAGCCCTGAACGATTTCCTCCGTCCCGAATTCATAAACAGAGTCGACGAGATCATCTACTTCAACAGGCTTTCGGAGGAAAACTTCAGGGCCATATCGAAGATTATGCTTGGCGAGCTTCAGAGCAGTATTAAGGAAAAGGGGATAACCCTTACCTACGACGACGCTCTCCTTGATTATCTTATTAAAAAATCCTATTCCGTCACATACGGCGCGAGGAACCTCAGGCGCTTCATCCAGAAGGAAATTGAGGATAAGGTGGCGGCCCTGATAATCGACAATTACGCAAAGCCGTTCAAAAATATCTCTCTGACGGCGGCCGACGACAAGGTTCAGCTCATATCATACTAATAAGCCGCAAAAAGCTCCGGAACGCAATTTCCGGAGCTTTTCAGCTTTTACGGTTACTTTCAAGTTGCCTGATGACCGGGACTGGCGCCGCCTTTGAGCCTGAAAAGTATAAAATATCAGGCAAAAAAATGACTTTACGGGAATAAAAGATAAGATTATAATTACATGGACGGCGATAAAGCATATCAACGGAAAACCTACCGCATTTTTAGGAGTGAGGATATATGAGCGAACTTCAGAAACTCAGAGAGAAAAAAGCCCGCATCCAGGCCGGCGGGGGCGAAAAGGGCGTTGCAAGCCAGCACGCCAAGGGAAAGCTCACCGCGAGGGAGCGCCTGGAACTCCTCTTTGACCAAGGCACATTTGTGGAAATGGATACCTTTGTTAAGCACAGATGCAACAATTTCGGCATGGACAAGACCGAAGCGCCCGGCGAAGGCGTGGTTACGGGATACGGCAGGGTTGACGGCAGGATGATTTATGCCTTTGCTCAGGACTTCACAGTCCTCGGCGGCTCGCTCGGCGAATACCACGCCGAGAAAATCGTCAAGGTCCAGGACTATGCCCTTCAGAACGGCTGCCCGGTTGTGGGACTCCTCGATTCCGGCGGCGCAAGGATACAGGAGGGAGTAAACTCCCTTTTCGGATTCGGCAAGATATTTTACAGAAATACCATTTCTTCAGGCGTCATACCGCAGATTTCCGCGATAATGGGGCCCTGCGCGGGCGGCGCGGTGTACTCTCCGGCTATTACCGACTTCATATTTATGGTGGACAAGACGTCGAATATGTTCATTACGGGGCCTGACGTAATAAAGACCGTCACAGGAGAAAACGTTACCTTTGAGGAGCTCGGCGGGGCTACCGTGCATAACAAGGTCAGCGGTGTTGCGCATTTCATAGCTCCGGACGACGCTGGGTGCATAGCCCAGATTAAAAACCTCCTGTCTTACCTGCCGTCAAACAACGCGGAAAACGCTCCCGAGCATCCATGCTGCGACGACATAGACAGAAGGGCCGAGAATCTCGACACGATAGTTCCGGAAAGCCCCAACAAGGCATATGACATGTACGATGTCATACGCTCTATCGTCGATAACGGCGAAATACTCGACGTGCAGCCCATGTATGCGCTCAACATTATTACATGCTTCGCCCGTATGGGAGGGAAAACCGTCGGGATCATAGCAAATCAGCCCAAGTTCCTCGCCGGCTGCCTGGACGTAAATGCCTCCGACAAGGCCGCCCGATTCATCCGCCGCTGCGATGCCTTCAATATTCCCCTTCTTACGCTTGTGGACGTGCCGGGATTTCTTCCGGGAACGGGCCAGGAGCACAGCGGCATAATCCGCCACGGCGCGAAGATGCTCTACGCTTACAGCGAGGCTACTGTTCCGAAGGTAACTGTCGTAACAAGAAAAGCCTACGGCGGCGCTTATATAGGAATGTGCTGCAAGGGCCTGGGAGCGGATCTTGCATTCGCCTGGCCGACCGCGGAAATAGCGGTTATGGGTGCGGAAGGAGCAGCCAACATAGTTTTCAAGAAGGAAATCAACGCGGCTCCCAACCCGGAGGAAAAGCGCAGGGAGAAGATAGAGGAGTACAGGGAGAAGTTCAGCGGACCATACGCGGCCGCGGAGATGGGCTATATCGACGACGTCATAGAGCCTTCCGAAACAAGAAGCAAGGTGATTAACGCTTTTGCCGTATGCGAAGGGAAAAGACAGACCCTTCCGCCGAAAAAGCACGGGAACATACCGCTTTAATACGAGTATGTGCTTTCGGCGCAGGCGTTTTCAAGCATCCCCGCTTACCTGGATATGTGATATAATGTTTTGACACCGCGGCCGTTCCGGCCCGGCAATGATTGGAGTGCTGAGATACAGACGTATGAAAACGAGTGAAATAGCGCAGGCCCCCGTCGGGCAGGACACAGCGCTTAACGCGGCCGCAGCGGAAACGCAGCCCGACGACGGAGAGCTGGTAGCGGTCATAACGGCGGCGATTGCCGCGTATACGGGCACCGGAAACTTCAGGATTAAGAGCATATCAGCGCCTGCAGCGCCCGAGCGTCCGAAAGCGGTTTCAAACTGGGTGCTCTGCGGCAGGATGGATGCTTTCCAGAGCCGAAGAGTCTTAAGGAAATGAAGGAGCAATCTGTATGAAATTGTATAACATAAGGGTTAACGGCAAAACCTTTGCGGTGTCGGTAGAGGATGCAGGCGGCGCGGCTTCCGCACCGGCCGCCGCAGCGGGTTCCCCGGCGTCTGTTCAGGCTGTTCCGGCCGCTCCTGCAGGCGCCGTGGTGACAAGCCCTATGGCAGGAACTGTCCGCTCTCTGGTAATAAAAGCCGGCGACCAGGTGAAGAACGGGGATCTTCTTTTGACGCTTGCTTCATCCGACGAGGAAAGCGAGATCATCGCTCCGGCGAACGGAACCGTATCGTCGGTCTGCGTAAAAGTCGGAGACTCGGTGAATCCCGGCGACTCTCTGGCGGTTTTTTGAAAATACATCTGCCGTAAACCGATGGGGAACGCCTAGTTCCCCATTATTGTTTGTAATATATTTTAAAATGGCGAATTAGTTAGGCCTTTTGCTTCTCAAGTGTTGCTATAAGGGTAACGATATGGTAAAATAAACGTAAAGCATACGTTAAGCGCGATGGACGCAATTGGGAAGAGAGAGATTATTTGATGATAAAAGGACTGGACAGGCCTTCAAACTCTGACGGGTCTTCACAGCTGTTTTTATTCATATTTCAAGCCTCGGGGCGAAGCATAGCCACACGTTTATTCAAGGTCTTAGGGGTATGCGCTTTAATATTTTCCATGTGCCTGCTGTCTGCCTGCGGTAACAAAACCAAGGCAGGCATTATCGTTGCCGGTTCGACCTCTGTACAGCCCTTTGCGGAGGCGCTGGCGGAGGAATACATGCATCTCAATCCCGGAATAACGATAGACATACAGGGAGGTGGCTCCTCGGCGGGAGTTATGGCTGCCAAATCCGACACCGCCAACATAGGGATGTCCTCTCGCGACCTTACCGCCGAAGAGAAGAAGCTGTGGTATGTGGAGATTGCAAAAGACGGACTTGCGGTTATCATTCACCCCAAAAATCCAATCTCAAACCTTACTCTCGAGCAGATCAGGGGAATATACACGGCCGGAATAAGCAACTGGGGAGAGCTTGGGGGGCTAAATTCCAGCATACATGTCATCACACGCGAGGAAGGCTCCGGAACGAGATCGGCTTTTGAAAGCCTTGTAATGGGCAGTCAGGAGATAACGCCGAAAGCCATGGTCCAGGATTCCAACGGGGCCGTAAGGCAGCTTGTTGAGGACGACCCGGCCGCCATAGGGTTCATTTCGCTGGGACTTGTAAACGAAAAGGTGAAAGCCCTGAGTATGGAAGGCGTCGCGGCCACGCGCGAAAATATTATTAACGGCAGCTACCGCCTTTCGCGCCCGTTTCTGTTTATTACCCATAAAGAACCCGAGGGGGACACAAAAAGGTTTATAGACTTCACTCTCTCTGCGGAGGGGCAGCGGCTGCTCGCCGCCGAAGGGCTTATCACCACGGGGAAGGAGAGCTGAAAGTGAACAATCTGAAAGAAAAGCTTATCGGAAACGGCTTTTTCCTGATAGCTCTGTCCACGCTCTCGGTACTTGCGCTCATAACGGTTTTTATCCTTATAGAAGGCGTGCCTATCATAGCAAAGGTAGGGCTTTTCAACTTTATTTTCGGTATGAAGTGGGCGCCGAGCCAGGGCTCGTTCGGTATTTTTCCCATGATTGTCGGCTCGGTTTCCGTTACCGCCGGGGCGGCCATTCTTGGCGTGCCTACGGCAATCTGCTGCAGCATTTTTCTCACGGAATTTGCGCCTCCGGCAGTGAGCAAAATAGTCAGGCCGGCCATACAGCTCCTTGCCGGCATCCCCTCCGTCGTCTACGGATTTTGGGGACTCACGTTCATCGTTCCTTTTATCAGAAACTATCTCGGCGGCCCGGGGCTGAGCGTGCTTGCGGGCTCGGTAATCCTCGCGATAATGATACTTCCGACGATAGTGAGCATATCGGAGGTGTCAATTCTCGCCCTGCCGCGCCAGTACAAAGAGGGCTCTCTCGCGCTTGGGGCGACGCACTGGCAGACGGTCCGTTCGGTGCTCCTGCCTGCCGCCAAATCAGGGATAACGACATCCGTCATTCTCGGAATGGGCAGGGCGATAGGCGAAACAATGGCTGTGATAATGGTTCTCGGAAACGCGGTTGCGCTGCCGAAATCCATACTCGATCCGGCCCGTACACTTACGACGAACATAGGAATTGAAATGGGCTATGCCTCGGGCGAGCATCAGCAGGCGCTGTTTGCGACCGGCATAGTGCTTCTTGCGATAATAATGCTTCTGAACTCCGCAGCCCAGATTATTGTGCAAAGGAGGAAGGATTAGCATGAGGTTAAGTCCGAAAAAGGCCCAGATCATTGCGAAAACTGTCATATGGGCTGTGGCGGTCGTCATTATTCTGCTGCTGATATTCATCATGGCCTACATTCTGGCGAAGGGTCTTCCGACGCTCAGCTGGCAGTTTCTGTCCGAGGTGCCTCGCGATATGGGACGCTCGGGAGGAATACTTTCTACGATTGTCAGCACTCTGCTCGTGACTGCCGTCGCTGTTGTGGTGGCGACGCCTTTTGGTGTCGGTACAGCTTTTTTCCTTACCGAATATACGCGGGAGGGCAGGGTGACCAGGATCATCCGCTTCTGCGCGGGAGCTCTTGCCGCAATACCGTCGATAGTGTACGGACTTTTCGGCTTCATATTTTTCGTGGTTTACCTTAAGCTCGGATGGTCCGTTATTTCGGGGGGTCTGACTCTAGCCGTAATGATACTTCCGACTATAATACGAACGTCGGAGGACGCGATACGCGCGGTGCACCCTATGTACCGCGATGTGAGCTATTCGCTCGGAGGGACAAAGTGGCAGACAATAGTTGGCGCGGTCGCCCCTTCGGCGCTGCCGGGCATAATCACGGGCGTTATTCTGGGAATAGGCCGCTGCGTGGCGGAGACGGCCGCGGTGATTCTTACGGCGGGCTCGGCGCTCCGCATGCCGACCTCGCTTTTCTCTCCGGCGAGGACAATGGCTGTCCACTTTTATATTCTGGCGCGCGAGGGCATATCAATGGAGAGGGCGTACGGCACGGCCGCGCTTCTCATAATCGTTATTCTTATAATAAACGTCGCCGCGAACATACTGCTTGAAAAATTCGTGGCCAAGAGCCGCTAGAGGGTGGAGCATGGATAATAGGGCAAAAATCAGTATTAAAAACCTTAATTTCTTCTATAATGACCACCAGGCGATAAAGGATGTAAGCCTAGATATAAAATATAACGAGATATATGCGATTTTCGGCCCCGCTAACAGCGGGACCACAACGATTCTGAAAGCCATAAACCGCATGTGCGACCTAATACCCGGAACCAGGTCGGAAGGGGAGATACTCCTTGACGGCAGGGATATACGGTCTCCGGATTTCAACATCACCGAGCTGAGGCGGAGAGTCGGGATAGTCTTTGAAGAGCCGGTGCCCCTTCCCATGTCCATTTTTGACAACATTGCCTACGGCCCCCGCATGAGCGGAATAAAAAACAAGGCTGTACTTGCCGAAAGGGTGGAGAAGTCTCTGCGGATGGCGGTGCTTTGGGACGAGGTGAAGGACAAGCTGCATTCCCCGGCGCTGCGCCTGTCGGGAGGGCAGCAGCAGCGGCTGTGCATAGCGCGGATACTGGCGCTGGAGCCTGAGGTAATAATGCTTGACCGCCCGTGCGCTGCGCTGGACCCCATATCGACGTTTCAGATAGAGGAATCTCTGAAGCTCCTGAAGGAGCGTTTTACGATAATCATCGTTCCGCACAATATTCAGCAGGCGGCGCGCGTAGCCGACAGAGCGGGCTTCATGCTCATGGGTACGCTTGTCGAAGAGGGGGATACGGATCGGATGTTCGTGAACCCACGCGAGCAGAAGACAAGCGATTATATAACAGGAAGATTCGGCTGATACGAAAAGCCGGTGAGGGCCGATGCCGAATTTCGCAAATGACTCATAGGGCGTCGGTTTTTTGCGGACAGCCTGTTTACTTGATGTTGCCGGGCTGTAATTTTTATGGTAGAATAGCTCGAAACAATTTTTAGGAGATGGCTTTATGTCTGGGCATTCAAAATGGCATAATATTCAGAAAACAAAGGGCGCGCAGGACGCCAAGCGCGCGCAGGCTTTCACTAAGATAGCCCGTGAAATGATGGTTGCGGTAAAGGAGGGCGGCAGCGGAGACCCGGCCAACAATTCCCGGCTTGCCGCGGTGATTACAAAGGCCAAGGCGGCCAATATGCCGAACGACAATATCAAGCGCACGATAGAGAAGGCGCTCGGCGGCGGGGACGCGTCGAACTACGAGAGCATCAATTATGAGGGATACGGACCCAGCGGTATAGCGGTTATAGTCGAGACGATGACCGACAACCGGAACCGCACGGCGTCCGAGATGCGCCACTACTTTGACAAATACGGCGGGAATATGGGCACGACGGGCTGCGTGAGCTGGTCTTTTGAAAAAAAGGGCGTTATCGTTATTGACAATGAATACGGTAACCTTGACGAAGACAAGGTCATGGAGGACGCGCTTGAAGCAGGGGCGGACGATATCTCAAACGAGGGCGAAGTGTTCGAGGTTTATACAAGCCCCGAAAGCTTCCAGGCCGTATCCGATACCATGGAAAAGCAGGGCTATAAATTCCTCTCGGCCCAGGTTGAAATGGTACCTCAGACATACATTAAACTCACCAGCGAGGACGACATAAAGAACATGCGGAAGATGCTCGACATGTTCGAGGACAACGACGACGTTCAGAACGTCTGGCACAACTGGGAAGAGGAATAAAAATATAATGACGGGGCATGGAGAGCCGGCGAAAATCGGCGGCTCTCCATGCTTTTTATGTTTTTATGCTATTTTTGCCGGAAAAGACGGTATTGCTAAACTGTGGTCGGCTCTATGTTGCGATAATAAAAATTATTGTAAACAAATTCTACATATTTTCATAAAAAAATATTGACAATTTTTTTGCCACATGTTAATATATGGTCAATAATATAAGTATAAGGGCAAAGCAAGCGAAAGCTTGCGACGCAAAGCTAATAGGGTCCTCGGTTTCTCCAGGACAGCCAGCTGCTACTGCATTTGTAATTGCGGTAGCATTTTTTATTGCCATTTATTCCTAATTTTACGCTTATTCGCTTTTCGACACCTTGCGGCCAGAATTGAGATATACAGAGTAATAAGGGCAAAGCAAGCGAAAGCTTGTGACGCAAAGCTAATAGGGCCCTCGGTTCGTCCAGGGCAGCCAGCTGCTACTGCCATGTATTTGCAGTAGCTTTTTTGTTTAAGGGTACTGCATATACGTTGGGCTTGCGGCATCGGCGGCAGGCTGATTATAGATGTTGTATGCAGTTCTGTTTTTTTTAACAAAGAAAGCGAGCGCCTTTCTTTAAAAATTGGAGGACTGTAAATGAAAAAGCAATCATCGGTCAGAACTGCCGGGCAAAAGGCGATGTCCGTATTCGGGGTAATACTCTGTATAATACTTATCCCGATGCTTATCGCGAACGTGACGATTATAGTGAAATCCTTCATGTTCCCGGACAAAGTCCCCAGCTTCCTTGGATTCAAGCCTTTCATCGACTTGTCGGATTCGATGTATCCGGCGATAAAAGCCGGAGACCTTGTAATAGTCAGGGAAACCGACCCCAACAGCCTCGTAAAGGGGGACATAATAGCTTTCAGGGAAGGCAAGTCGGTTATAACCCACAGGATTATCGACGTCAGAGTAGTGAACGGGGTGCGCCAGTTTATTACGAAGGGCGATAACAACAATACCGAGGACAGACTGCCGGTTCTCGGCAACGCCGTAGAGGGCAGGATGGTAATGGATATACCGAAGCTTGGCAATACGGCCCTGTTTATGCAGACTCCGGTAGGAATGGTGTTGTTCATAGCGCTTCCGCTCCTGCTGTTTATCGTATATGACTTTATAAGAAGGAAGCTCTACGACCGTCCTAAGGTAAAATCGGTCGACGATCTAGAGGCGGAAATAAGAAGAATGCGGCAGATGATTTCCAGCCTTGAAAACGAAAAACAATCCGGCGGCGCCAACGAAGCAAACAGGTCGAATACAGATGAAAACAGGAAATACTGAGTAGTCTTTAAATAAACGGGAGGAAATACATATGAAAAAAAGTGGTTTATCAATGAAGCTCGCAGCGATTACCCTTGTAATGACCATGATCACCGCGTCCCTGGTATCCGGAACCTACTCGAAGTATACGCAACAGGTAACGGCTACGGATACCGTCCGTGTGGCAAAATTTGCCTTCAACCTTAAGGATACGGGCGGAGCTCACGTCCTTACCCAGTCTTCTTCATCCGGCGCAATCGACATTTTCAAGCATACCGACGCAGGCGTATACGGCTCCGGCTCGACAAAGATCATAGCCCCCGGTACCACCGGAACGCTTAACTTCACTGTTGAGAACCTGAGCGAAGTCAAGGTTGGAGCGACTTTTGTCCTCACCGAAACAAACGACAGCAACATCCCCATCTACTACACGCTCGGAAGCAATCCGCAGAGATACTCCGCGAAGCTCACGGGAACATACAGCGGCGGCACTTATGCTAGCCTTTCAGCGCTCCAGTCCGCCATGGCCATCGCTTCCATAAACGCATCGGACGGCACAACTCCGGTCACAAATACGGTCGACCTCAAGTGGACATGGGCTTTTGATTCCGCGGGAACCGGTCAGACCGACTCGGCCGACACAGCCCTCGGAATTGGCGGAACCGCTACCGTAACGCTCGCAATCCAGACCACAGTCACCCAGCTCGACGCCTAATAATTAAACAAGCCAGATCACCCCTGCAGTTTCTCAAGCTGCAGGGGTGAGCATAAGGGCGGAAAAATATTATCAGTGAAGTTTCTCGGAAAGGCGGTGTTTCTTTTGAATATTTCTTTGGAAAGGGAAATCAGATACAGCAGAAAAAAGAGACGCAGCCTCCTGCTTGCGATAATAATGTTTCTTTCCGCCGTCACGCTTTCCACTACCGGCTTTTTGGTAGGAAAAACCGTCCAGGGCATAGGTTATTACGGAAAGCTTATTGATACAATAGTACTGACTCCGGGAAACAGGCTCAAGCCCGCAGCCACGCCGACTCCGGCGGTGTCGGAGACCTTCAGCGTGACCGGCAGGATACTTTTTTCCGACGGCACCCCGTATTCCAACGGAGTGGTGGAGCTTCGAAGCACGCCGAGATATACAAGAACTGATGCGGCAGGCTATTTTTCATTTCCCGGCGTTGAGCCCGGAAGCCATACTATAAACGCAATCGAGAACGGAACGCCCATAGCCTCCTGCAGGGTGCAAGTCGAAAAGACGCCGCAGGTAAGCGAGGCTCAGGTCATACGGCTCGACAACGGCGACTATTCGGTTAAGATCTCGCTTAAAACGATAAGCGTTCAAATTGAGCTCAAGCTAAGCGACAATGATAAGAAAATGACAGTAACAAGCGTCAAAGGCACCGTAAGCACGACCGACGCAACGGGAGGGCAGGGCCCGAACATCCCGACCGGCAATCCGGGGAGCAGTCCCGCCGCAAACACACCTGGAGCGCAGAACCGGCCCCAGTCAGGCGCTTCTCCGGTACCTGGCGTTTCCGCGCCTTTTACAACTCCTTCTGCTGTTTCGCCATCCGCTGCTTTCCCGCCGGTTCCATCCGCCACACCGTCTCCCGCTGTGACGCCGTCAGCTACTCCGGCTCCTTCCGGGACGCCCGGGCCTCAGCCCACCTCCGAGCAGTCCTCCGGAGGCGAAAGCCAGACCGGGGGAACCCAGCCCTCGACGCCGCAGCCAAGCTCAAGCCCCATAATCAGGGCGGAGGATAATTACTACGGCTCGGCAAAGGTCTGGACGCAGATCTCCCAGGTGGACATATTCGCTCCTCGCGAAGACACTGGCGTGAAGCTTATTAACGGTGAAAAGGTCATAGCTCCAGGAGCGAGCGGACTGTATCTGTTCAGACTTTATAATCCCGATTCATCCACACTGAGGTACTGGCTCAAGCTTTCCGAATCCGATTACAGGCTGCCTATAAGATACAGGCTGCTTTCGGGGATCTCAGAACTCGACAAGAGCTATGTGGGCGATGACGAGTGGAAGAGTGCCGAGGAGATAGAGGTAAACGGCAAGGAGCTATCCTCCGGCGAATATACTTACTATACGCTGCAGTGGAAATGGGTTTCGCAAAGCAATGAGAACGACACGGAGCTCGCAAAGCAGCAGACCGTGAATTACTATGTTATAAATATCACTATTGACGCCGAATCCAATTGAAGCGGGGTAATTTATGTTTCGTCATAAGCTGTTGAAGGTTTTGCAGTTTGTTTTGGCCGCGGCTCTTACAATAATGCTCGTTGTGAACCTTTACACAATAATTGCCCGCGTATTCTTTAAAAATAATCTTCCAAAGGTCTTCGGATTTACGCAGGTAGTCGTAATTTCCGGCAGCATGCGACCGACCTACGAGATAGGCGATATGCTTATCCTGAGGGAGCAGAAAAGTTATCAGGTAAACGATATTGTTACATACCGATGGGGAAGAACCTTCGTGACACACAGGATAGTGGGGCTTCAAGACGGAGATCCGACGAGGTTCATCACCAAAGGGGACTTCAATAATGTTTCCGACCAGGCCGTTTCAATTTCGGAGATAGAGGGCAAAGTCATCCTGAGGATACCTTCGATAGGGAACATTACGCTTTTTCTCAGGACACCGATAGGCATTTTAATTATGGTCCTGTTGATTTTCGTGATTTATAAATTCCCAGATATGCTGGGCAGGTTGAAGCGTTCGAAAAAATAGGTGTTGACGATGAAAAAAAGGCTGCCTTTACTTCTTTTATACTTGGTGCTAGTCACTTTTTCAGTAACAGTCGCCAGCTTTTCACGATACACGGTGGTGAGATCGGCAAGCGACACGGCTGTTGTTGCTAAGGTCGCCTTCGATTATGTGCCCATAAGCGCGACGCTGAACGATATACCGATCGCAAGCATAAGCGGCGGGATATCCGTCGGAAACGTGCAGCCGGGCAGCGTTTTGGTTTACTCATTTCAGATACGAAACTACAAGGATTCGGATGTCAGCGAAGTTTTGATGAAATACCTGCTTTCCGTGAGCTTTGATCCTTCGGAGAAGGTCATACCGCTTACATATACGCTGACGCCCAGCGACACATACCCTTCCGCGGGGGGCGGCTGGGTATACTTAGAGCACGGGATCCAGACCACACATATCTATACGCTTACGGTAACATGGCCGCAGGGTGAAGACAGCACCCAGTACGCGGGTCAATCCCAGTCGGTTAAAATACAGGTGGACGCCGAGCAGGCGAACGCTTAACCTGATAAAAAGGAGGGGAGTGCATTGAATAGACGGAAAAAGGGCGGGGGAGCTGTCCGGAAAATAGGTCTTCTTCTTTTCCTTGTGCTGATTTTTTCGGTATTTTCCTTTACACCCTCTCTATCAAAGTATGTCTTCAATTCTATTTTCTACACGGTATCCATAAACGCCTCCGCTACTTTTGACCTTACGGCAATAGGCGCGACATCGGGTACTCCTCAGGTGGGCAGCACTCTCACAGCTGGGCAGCTCACGCCCTCAGGCGCCACCGCAAACTATCAGTGGATGAGCGGCAGCTCGCCCGGAGGCCCGTACAGCAATATTACGGGAGCCACATCCAGCTCCTACACCCTTAATACGAACGACTACGGAAAATTTATAAGAGTAGTCGCGACCGGATACGGCTACTACTCGGGCTCCGTGACCAGTGAGTACTCGGGCCCGGTGCTCGCCTGCCCGCTCACGGGGGTAACCGTCAGCGGCATCGCAAGCGTAGGCAACACGCTATCCGTTGCGTCGGTTCTTCCTTCCGGGGCCACCGCGTCCTATAACTGGATGAGGAGCCTCGACAACAGCACATGGACAAGCACCGGGGTCACTGCCAGCTCTTATACTCTCCAGGCGGGCGACTACGGATACTATATCAAGGTTGTGGCCACCGGCACGGGCGGCTATACAGGGTCGGTCAGTTCCTCTCCGCTGCAGGTTTCCGCGACTTCCATAACCGGAACAGTAACGATAACGGGTGCGCCGGCCGCCGGAAATACCCTTTCTTCAGTTGCCAATCTCACACCGAGCGGAGCCACGGTCACATACCAGTGGATGAGAAGCACATCCCCCAGCGGAGCCTATACCGACATTTCGGGCGCAACGAGCAGCACTTACATAGTTCAGGCCGCAGACGAGGGCTATTACATAAAGCTCAGGGTTACGGGCTACAACGGCTACACCGGCACAATTACAAGCGACTACGTCGGCCCGGTGGCAACCTCCCTGATCTCAATAGGACCGATTAGCGGCAGCCCGCAATACGGCTCAACGCTCACAGCGGGTGCGGTTACGCCGAGCGGCGCTACGGTAACCTACCAGTGGCAGAGAGCTCTTGATCCAGCTGGTCCATACAGCGACATAGCTTCAGCGACATCGAATACTTATACATTGACAAACGCAGACGTGGGATACTATATAGTAGTCAGGGCGACAGGCTCGGGCAACTATGGAGGGACCGTTACCAGCGCCTATATCGGCCCTGTGACATACCCTATTACTTCGATAGCCGCGCCCACGGGCACGCCCCAGTACACAAATACACTGACCGCGGGCGCTGTGGCGCCATACAGCGCGACCGTGACTTATCAGTGGCAGAGCGGCGCGTCATCCTCCGGTCCGTTCACAGATATTTCAGGCGCGACCTCCTCAACATATACGCTTACCGCAAACGACATAGGCAAGTACATAGTCGTGAAGGCCACCGGAACCGGAAATTACAGCGGCACCGTGACGAGCCCGAGCGTGGGGCCGGTTGCCAAACGCTCTCTTGACAGCCTGGGAGCTATAAGCGGCAACGCCGCCTGGGCGAGCGGGAGCACCAATACTCTAACTGCCGGCTCGGTGGCTCCATCGGGCGCCACGGTGACATATCAATGGTACAACAGCACAAACGGCAGCACATGGAGCGCAATAAGCGGCGCCACGCTTGCCACATATACGACACAGTCGTCCGACGTCGGCAAATACATAAGGGTCACGGCAACGGGAACCGGCAATTATGAAGGCTCCGTATCGAGCCCCTCAGCCGGCCCGGTAACGACGCCCGTAACCGGCGTTTCGATCAGCGGAACCGCCAAATGCGGCAATACTCTTACGGCTTCTTCCATACTGCCAAGCGGCGCGACAGTCACATACCAGTGGATGTCGTCTTCTACGGCGGGCGGAATATATACGGACATCGCGGGTGCAACATCAAGCACTTATGTCCTTCAGAGCTCCGACTACCAGAAGTATATCAAGGTTAAGGTCACCGGAACCGGAATCTATACTGATTTTGCCGTAAGCTCATATGTGGGGCCGGTGGCGTCCACAGCCCTGACCTCGGTTTCAATTACCGGCACTGCCAAGGTCGGGCAGACGCTGACGGCAAATCCCGTACCTGCCGGCGCCACCGTGACTTATCAATGGAAGAGCTCACTCACGTCTGGCGGCATATACACGAACATCTCCGGCGCAACTGGGCCGACATATACCATCCAGCCGTCACAGGTCAACCGCTATATCAAGGTCACTGTTACTGGGACAGGAGGATATACAGGCTCTGTTACAAGCGCCGCGACGGCTAAGGTAACGGCGGCAACAGTCAACATCTCTCAGGTAAATCTGAGCGGGCAGGTGGGTCTCGGCAGAACATGCCCGACATCGGTAACGGCGACGGATCAGTTCACGTCCTCCAGCATCACATGGAAGAGGGGCTCAAAGACCGTTACAAGCTTCAGCGTAGCGGGAACTTATACGGCGACGATCAGTCTCTCCGCAAAAACAGGCTACACCTTCTCGGGAGTTCCCGCCAACTTCTTTACGGTTTTTGACTCCGTAGGTTTGCAGGCGAATACTACCTCCAATTCCGCAAGCTCTGGAACAATAACCGCCACCTTCGTAATATCATAAGACTGCGTAATAAGACCGGAACCGATTTATTCAAAACCTTTTTTCATCATTCAGACCATGCCCCGATTTTCATCGAAAATCGGGGCATGCCAGGCTGTCAAAAAAGCCCTTTGGGCTTTTTTGACAAGGGGGTTGCATGACGGCTGCTCTGCCGCGCCTGTCATGAGAGGTGTCATTTCCGACGTACACGCCGCTGGAAATGACGGATTTGACTTTGTTTCCGCCATTCGTGGCGGAAATTCTGCGAAGCTTTTTTGCTGTAAACAAGTTTTTTGACAAGCTGCCATGCCCCGATTTTCATCGAAAATCGGGGCATGCGCGTAACACGGTTTTCTTTCAAAATCATTAGGTTCGGGAGCCGTATTTGCGCATACGGGCACGCAATTTTTAGCCGAAAAGCTTGATATGCAGATGCAAATGGCTTATAATACTTCTACGCTCAAAAAGCCTTGCGAGAAGCGGGGTTGCGTCGTCCGGGCCCGTAAGGCGTTTTATAACTTTTATTATTTCAGGAGTGGCCATGTTAACTCTTCCGTCGACATATAAAAGAAAAATACATGTTTACAGCCCTCTCATAAAGGCAGTCGCATTTATCGGGATTTTTGCGCTTTTGCTGACAGTGACATCGAACATATTTATGCCAAAGCATAATATCAGGGAAAACGGCATCAATTATTTCAACGCCAGAGGCTTTTACGGAGAGCCGAATAACAGCATTGACATAATAGCTGTGGGAAACAGCGATCTCTACAGCGCGTTTTCTCCGATGGTTCTCTGGAAAAATCACGGCTATACATCGTATGTTTCGGGCGAAGCGAGGCAGACGGTGCGTCAGGCCTATATTCTGCTCAGGGAGGCCCTGACATGTCAGAGTCCGAAGCTTGTTATTTTTGAAACGGACTCAATATATGAGGGCGGGCTCGATCCAATGAGACTGAATATTTCAATTGCAAACGGAATACAGAATGCGTTTCCGGTGGTGGAATTCCACGACCGCTGGAAGTCGCTTTTGTTTGAGGATTTCACAAAAAAACCCTTGCATACATGGAAAAGCAAGTCCAAGGGCTTCGGAATAAGCAACAAAATCGACCCGTATAACGGCAAAGAGTATATGATCCCGACAAGCGAAAAAGAGGAGATAAAGCTCTCTAATCTGATGTACCTCAACAAAATCGTCGAATTGTGCGCCGAAAAGAACATACCGCTGCTGTTCGTTGAAATGCCTACCTCCCAGTCGTGGAATTACGCAAGGCATAACGCGGTTTCTGAGTACGCCAAGCAAAAAAATATAACCTTTCTGGATCTGAACTTATGCCGCGACGAAATAGGCCTTAACTGGATGACCGACACAAGGGACAAAGGCTATCATATGAATTCCAGCGGCGCCACAAAGGTCACGGTGTATCTTGGTCAGTATATAAGCCGGAATTACACCGTACCGGACCATCGCAACGATAGCGAATATTCGGAAGAATGGAACGCGGAGCTCGAAGAGTACGAAAAAAAGGTCACTCTGGTAGCAAGCAGACTTAGGGAGAATTTAAGATGAATAAAATATGGCTGGAAGCCGCGGCGTCCGAGTATCTGGCGGCTTCGGAAGAAAATGTTCTGGCTTCAGGCGGCAGGATATATGAAACGCCGCTGTTCGCTTACGGGGACGCCTGCGATCCGCTCTTTGATGAATATAAAAGGGCGCATATAGTGGGCGAGGGCTTCCTTGCGCCATGCGAGTGGCTCCCGGGTGCAAAAAGCGTTGTTTCTTTCTTCCTTCCGTTTACCGAAACCGTAAAATGCAGCAATGTTTCGGACAGGACGGAACCCTCCGAGGAGTGGCTTCACGGCAGGTGGGAGGGTCAGATAATAATAAACAAGCTGTCGCAGCACCTCGCAGACGCTTTAAGGAACGCCGGCTTTGAGGCAGCGGTGCCGTCTTTGGATTCCAGATTCAGGGGTTACAGGGACTTGAACGGTTTGCCGCTCACCAGCAGTTGGTCCGAACGCCATGTAGCCTACATATGCGGCCTCGGTACATTCGGGCTGTCAAAAGGCCTGATAACGGAAAAGGGCATAGCCGGGCGCTTCGGGAGTGTAGTAACGACCGCTTTTTTTGAGCCGAGCATAAGGAAATACAGCGAAGTATATGAATACTGCACGATGTGCGGAGCCTGCGCAAGGCGCTGCCCGGCAAATGCGATAAGCGTTGAAAAAGGCAAGGACCAGTTTGTCTGCCAGGTGTTCGTCGAGGGCACGAAGACCAGGTATAGTCCGATGTACGGCTGCGGCAAATGCCAGGTGGCGGTTCCCTGCCAGAACGGCATACCGCTGAAAAAATAAAACCGAACCGGCCCTCAGCTCTTTTTCAACGAAAAATTCAAAAAACAATGAAAAAGCTCCCCTGCGGCGCCGCAGGGGAGCTTTCGATACTCTTTTATTCTACGTCCTGAAGTGCGTCGTAGCCTTCTTCGCCGGTGCGAACCTTGATTGCGTTTTCCACGTTATATACGAAGATCTTGCCGTCGCCGATATTTCCGGTGTACAAAACTTTCTTCGCCGTTTCGATAACGAGCCTTACGGGAACCTTGCTCACAACTATCTCCACTTTTACCTTCGGAAGCAGATTGGTTTCAAATTCAACGCCGCGGTAATATTCCGTGTGCCCGCCCTGAGCTCCGTAGCCGAGGACGTTTGTGACCGTCATGCCGGTGATGCCGATTTTGTCCATGGCGTTTTTGAGTGATTCGAACTTGTTCTGCTTCGTAATTATCTCCACCTTTGTAAGCTTGAAGCCGGGGGTCGATTCCGGCACATGGACAATTTCGGTGGGAACGGCCTGCTCCATAGGCACGACGGCGGGGGCGGAAGGGGCAACCGTTTCTTCCTCGGGTTTTTCGGCGGCATTTGTGTAGTCAATCGATACAAACTCGGCATAGCACTGCTGTCCGTGCTCGCCTATATCGAGGCCCTCTATCTCCTCCTTTACGGTGACGCGGAGTCCTATCGTTGCCTTAATCGCAAGCCATATAATCGAGGAAGCCGCGAATACGAAGGCCCCCACCGATACTACGCCCAGAGCCTGGCTTTTGAGCAGCGAAAGGCCGCCGCCGAAAAACAGTCCGTCTGGTGTGGTGACGCCGGCAATCCCGTTCTGGGCGAAAAGGCCTATGCAAAGGGTTCCCAGGACGCCGTGAACGAGATGCACCGACAGCGCGCCGACGGGGTCGTCGAGCTTTCTTCTGTCAAAGAACATAACGGATAGAACAACGAGTATGCCGGCGACCGCGCCGATGATTATGGAGCTTGTCACGCTCACATAGGCGCAGCACGGGGTGATTGCGACAAGACCGGCGAGAAGTCCGTTTATGGACATGCCGAGGTCGGGCTTTCCGATTACGATCCAGGCGGTTGCGGTTGATGTGAGCACGGCGATTATGCCGGCGGTGTTGGTGGTGACAAGAATGTGCGAAATAGCCGTAGGATCGGCTGCCATGGTCGAGCCGGGGTTGAAGCCGAACCATCCAAGCCACAGAACAAAGGCTCCGATGGTGGCAAGGCTAAGGTTGTGACCGGGAATCGGGTTTATTTTTCCGTCTTTAGTATATTTGCCTACCCTCGGGCCAAGTATGATTACGCCTGAGAGGGCCGCCCATCCGCCCACGGAGTGAACCACCGTTCCTCCGGCAAAGTCGAGCATCCCCAGCTTGGCAAGAAATCCGCCGCCCCATATCCAATGGCCTACTATCGGATATACGAGCATGGTCAGGAAGAGAGAAAAGACTATGAAGGATATGTATTTTATGCGTTCAGCAACTGCGCCGGATACTATTGTGGCCGCGGTTCCGCAGAACACAAGCTGGAAGAAAAACTTAGCCCAGAACGGAACGCCCGCCCAGGATATCGCCGAGTATACTCCTTTGTAAAGCTCTCCCGTAGCCGGCGAGTTATCGGCGCCGCTCGCCATAAAAAGACCTTGCAGTCCGACGAAGCCGTTGCCGTCCCCAAACATAAGCCCCCAGCCCAAAACAAGGAAGCCGAGCGAGGACACGGCAAAAACGATAAAGTTTTTCGAAAGAATGTTCACCGCGTTTTTCTGACGAGCAAATCCGCTTTCAACGGCAGCGAAACCCAGGTTCATAAAGAAAACGAGTATGGCGGCTAGAATTACCCATAAGGTATCGAGAATAACTGTCGTGCTCATGAATTCATCTCCTAAAAAATAATAAAACAAAAAAGCGCAGAACTATCACATAGTTCGGCGCCTTTGCCATTACAAAAAACTATATTAATTTGAACAACATCACTGTCACGGGCGCTATTATAGCAAATAAGCTAAACGGAGTCAATAGAAAAATTATATATCCGGGTTTCATTGGCCGCCGCACATTTTAGACGAACTCAAAATGCCTTGACAAATGATTTTATGACGGTTTTAAGACTGTCTTTTGACATATACCGGGCTTGATAGACGCTATAAACATCAAGTAAAACGAAAAGAAAGGTTTATGGTGAGAAAGATGGAAAAAGCATTCAGTTCGTAATTCAAGGGTCAGGCATGGAAAGGGATAGTCGAGGACAGAGAGTATGTAAGCCGGGAGCATAGTATCTGAATCAAAGTGCTTTTTTAGACGAAAGGCAGCCGCTGGAATAATGCTCCATGAAGAGCTCTTTTGTGCAAGAACCGAAGAAAACTTGAGGCTTTTTGTTTTCATACTCAGGCAGTGTCAATTTACTTTTGTCATAACAAAGTTATAATAAAAAAGAAAAGAAGCGATCTCCGAAAGCAGAGGCTTCTTTTCTTTTTTCAGGGTGTTTTGATACAGCACCTCAGTTATATTTTATGATATTTATCCATTAAGGCATTTGGCGCAGCTCTCGCGTTCAATAATGTAGAAGGGAAGGTACATCTTTATATTAATTTGGTGGCCTTTTTCCAATCGATCATAAAGCATTTTTGTGGCCATTGCTCCAAGCTCATCGATGGGAACGTGAACGGTTGTCAACTTAGGGATCAAATATTTGGAAGATTCTGTATCGTCTACGCCTATAATGGAAAGTTCGCGCGGTATTCGTACATGCATATCCTGTGCGGCCCTGATAGCTCCCATTGCTATCTTATCGTTCATACAAAAAACTGCGGTAGGACGGCAATCAAGAGATAACAGCTTTTTTAGAGATTGATAACCGTTCTCTGCGTAGGGCATTGTAGATACAATGTAATCCTTGTTAGCTGCAAAACCGCTTTTCTCCAAAGAATTTACAAAGCCGTCAAATCGGACCTCGTTCTTTGTTTCACCTATGTATGCGATATTTTTGTGACCTAACTTTATGAGATACGAAGTTGCATCAACTCCTATCTGATATCCGTCACATAAAATACAATCGTATTTTGCGTCAACGGGGGGGTTAAGACCGACGTATATAATGTTTTTGTTAAAAAATCGCCGCATTTTGCGGATAGTCTCGAGATTGTGCCTCCCTAAAATTATAAGTCCTTCAACATTGCTGTCATAAAGTACGCCGAGTTTTTCCACATTATCCAAGTCGGACGCAGTAAAGAAGTATTTGACAATGTAGCCATAATGCAGCGCTTCTTCCTCGATGCTTCTTGACATGCGTGAAAAAAACGGGCTATCAATATTGCCTATTGGCTCTCTGGCATAAAGGCAGGCTATAACTCGATTTTTTTCTTTAATTTCAGCGCCTCGCTTTAGGCAACGAGCGGCAGAAGAGGGAATGTAACCCGTTTGGCGAACTATTTCCCAAATCCTATCCTGTATATCCTTGTTTGCGACGTGCGCACCTTTTTGGTTGATAACTCTCGAAACGGTAGAAATGGAGACGCCCAATTCCTGTGCAATATCCTTTAAAGTCATAGCAAAAAACCCCGATTGTATTAAAAATAAATGCAAAATTAGAAAAAATTGTGAAAAAATGAAATAAAATAAGTGAACACTCTTGGAATCATTTCATGCAAACGTTTTCAATAAAAACAATTGACATTTACGTCAATTTTAATAGAATATGTTTAGAAAGAGTCATAAAACTAGGAATATTTGCATTATTATTGATATTTTTTATATTATTATTTATAACATTTTTAGTTTTTTGTGTCAACTACTGATTTATATACTGCAAAAAATCTGTCTAATTATATACACTTTTGCATGATAATTTCTTTGTATTTTTGCTAATTGAAAATTGATTGAATCAAAAAAGGATTGGGCACACAATGTCTAAGAAAACTAATATCTTAATCTTTAACCCCGATGAGATGAGATCTGACTCTTTGACGCATCTGGGCAATCCGGCAGCTATAACGCCGTTTTTGGACAGATTTGCAAATACTGAGGCCGTTTCGTTCAGAAATGCTTACTGCCAGAATCCCGTATGTGTCCCGAGCCGATGCAGCTTTTTTACAGGTCTCTATCCGCATGTTAAAGGGCACAGGACGATGGCGTACTTACTTCATCCCGGAGAGAAAAGCCTTTTTCAGGAGCTTAAGGACGAGGGCTATTATGTGTGGATGAACGGAAGAAATGACCTGTACGCAGGGCAATTTGACGGCTGGGCCGAATCCCACGCCGACGAACTCTTCTTAGGCGGAAACGTAAAAAAGGCACCCGGTCCGGAAAATGCTGAGTTACATGCAGCAGATAAGAAATACTTCTACTCTCATTATGAGGGTAGGCTGAAGCTTGATGAAAACGGAAAGAACTACAGTCGAGACGATGAAATAGTTGATGCCGCGATAGACAGAATTCTGCATCCTGTTGATGACAGGCCATTATGTATGTTTTTGGGGCTGAACAACCCGCATACTCCATATGCAATAGAAGAACCGTATTTCTCCGCAATTGACAGAAGCAAGCTTCCGCATCGAATCCTTCCTGAGGAGTGCTGCGGGAAGCCAAAAATGCAGGAGCTTATTAGAGCATATCAGTCCTTGCAGGATTTTACGGAGCAGGAATGGGACGAGCTCCGCGCCACTTATCTCGGAATGTGCATGAAAATTGACTATCAGTTTAAGAGGATTTGCGATGCTCTGAAAGAGGCCGGAATTTATGATGACACCGCAATTTTCTTCTTCAGCGACCACGGTGATTTTACCGGAGATTACGGATTGACGGAAAAGGCGCAAAATTGCTTTGAGGATTGTTTGACCAAGGTTCCGCTGCTTATAAAACCGCCTAAGAATATACCAACAGACCCCGGAGTGTCCGATAGTCTTGTGGAACTTATTGATTTTTACGCCACCGCGGTTGACTTTGCAGGGATCAATCCAAATCGTACACATTTTGGAAAAAGCCTGCGTCCGGTTCTCGAGAACAGGAGTAAAAAGCACCGTAATCACGTTTTCTGTGAGGGCGGCAGAATGCCCGGAGAGACGCACTGCGACGAATTTCATTCAGTATCTCCTAACGGCCCGGGACCTAATAATCCCTACAGGCCAAAGATGTTAGCGCAGACTGACGATGAAGCCCATGCCAAAGCCACGATGATTCGAGGTGAGAGATTCAAATATATAAGCCGTTCTCTAGGTAAGGACGAGCTTTACGATCTGGAAAAAGATCCCGGAGAAACGATAAATCTTATTGATGATCCGTCTTATACCGGAGAGCTTATTAAACTGAAGGAAGAAATGCTAAGGTGGTATCAGGCGACCTGTGACATTGTTCCTTTTGAATACGACATGCGGTTTACGGTCGATATGCTTTGGGCCATGGTCAAGTCCTTTTGCCCGCCTCAATTTGAGCAGGAAGTGAAAGCGAAAATCAAAAACGGAGCCAAGATGAATGAAATAATTCTGTACTGCAGAATGCTTGCCGCTGACACATCTGAGAAATAGAGGAGTTGACAATAATATGTTTCCTGATATTCTGCTATTTATGAGCGATCAGCACACGCCTTATTATTCGGGCTTCTACGGTGGAAATGTCGATACCCCGGCGCTCGATAAGCTTTGCGCGGACGGTACCCAGTTTACTGAGGCTTACACCGTTTGCCCTCTGTGCGTGCCGTCGCGGCTTGCAATGCTTAGTGGCCTGAGGCCGGGGAAAACAGGGATATTTACTTTGAACGATGCGCTTCCGGATATGACACCTACCTTTCTTCACAATCTGGTGGAGCAGGGATACGAAACTGTTTTGCTTGGCAGAATGCACTTTTTGGGTTCCGATCAGCGCCACGGCTTTACAAAAAGGCTTGCGCCGGATATGACTCCAGTTACATGGAACAGGCCTGTTAAGGCGCTTCAACGGGAACGCGGAGTTACCCAGTTCGGATTTAATGAGCCTAACTGTATGAAAATAATCGGAGGCGGAGAGTCACCGGTTGAACACTATGATAATTTGGTGATTGAGGAGACGCTTCGTTATCTCAGCGAATCTCACGACAAACCCCAGTTTATTGTAGTTGGTATTTACGGACCCCATTTCCCTTATATTGCTCCCAGAGAGCTTTTTGAAAAATACATAAAGAGGGTGAAGCTCCCGGCTTCGTTTATGGATGACCCGGGAAGCTTGCTTCGTGGCAATGTACAGGAAAATGTGGACGAGGAAGCGGCTCTCGGCGCACAGGCAGCGTATTGTGCAATGATAGAGCGCATGGACGGTAAAGTCGCTAAGGTCAGAAACGCCTTTAATGTTTTTTCTGCAAAGCGCGGCGCTCCCGCAATCTTCTGCTACACTTCAGACCATGGTGATCAATGCGGCGACCGTAGACTTTTTGGAAAGTCTACATTTTACGAAAAGTCCGCCAAGATTCCATTAATCTTTGCCGGTGCCGGAATTAAAGCCGGCAGAAAGGTCGATACACCCGTAAGCATAATGGACATCGGACCTACAATGCTGGAATGTACAGGAGCAAAGCCAATGCTGGACGTAGACGGTGTCAGCGTTTATAAAGCCCTGAAAGGTGAAGAATTGGAACCACATGCTGTTTACGGTGAATTCCTGAACAGAGAAAACTGGCAAGCTCCCGCGAATAAATACTGTTTTATGCTCAAGGACGGCAGATATAAATATTTGTCCTTCGATGAAATTGAAGCAGAAGAAAGACTTTATGACACGGTCAAGGATCCTGACGAAAGACACAACCTGATTCAGGAGGAGAAAGAGATTGCCGATAAGATGCGCTCAGCGGCCGCAAAGCTCAAGATGCGTGATGAGGCGCTGCGTCTTCAGAGACTTCACAATAGGGCTGCGGAGCTTTTTTCAACCTTTGAAAATGCGATTGGAATTAACGATGGAGAGGAGCGTTGGAAAGGTAATCCGCCTTATGCACGCGGCAACCCGGAAATCTGCATCAGGGGTGTTAATTAAAAAATTGCGCTTTTGCTTAGCAATGCAACGAATCTATAGATTTAAAAAATAATAACAAATAATGAAAGGAAAAGATTATGAAAAAGACTATTGCTTTGATCCTTGCGTTAGCCATGTGTTTCTCACTTGCTGCCTGCGGCGGGAAATCATCAGGAACAAGCCCTTCTCCAAACGCATCGAGCACAGCCAACAACCCATATAAAAAGGCTTTTAAAATCGGTGTTATCGAAGCTCAGGCAAATGACGAATCCGTGGCCCGTGCAGAATATTTTAAGAATTATCTGGGTCCCCGTTACAACGTAACATTCGTATTTTCAGAAAAGGTAAAGTCAAATGACGAGGTTGTTACGATTGTTGAAAACTTTGCAGATGCCGGCTGTAATGCGGTAATCGACTACTATGCTCAAACATACATGGAAACCGCGCGCCTTTGCAACAAGCTCAAGATGATTTATGTATACAACGGCACTTACAGAAAAGACCTTTATGAAAGCGGACTAGACAATTTCTTCGGCAACACTGGAGACGACTCCGCAGGAACCGGTGATAAGTTCAGAGAATATCTTGCAGCTAACGCATCAGCCGACGGGCACGAAGGTTTCCTTATAAGCAGCGGCTTGGCTTCAACGGGCAATATTGCTCATAAGGACATAACCTCGGCAGTTCTAAAGGCTCTTAAGGATCGTTATAATTTAACGTTTACCCTTAACGGACAGACTGTAACGGATATGGAAAAAATCGCCGTCGTCAATACCCCTCAATATTTAGAAAATAACAAGAACATAAAGATATATATTTATCCCGGCAACCAGAACGCAGATAACTACTTGCCAAACGCCTCCCGCCTGATTCAAAGCGGAAACTTCGAATGGTTTATTAGCACGGCTGCGGCGCATACCACAGCGGCCCAGATAATACAGGAAGCAGAACAGAGCCTTGGAAAAAATATAAAGGTTATGAGCATCGGTTCTATAGGTAATCAGCTTATTAGCGCTATGAACAATAAGGATAAGTTTGGAAACCAAAGTCTTGACTTTGCAACCGTAAAATGCACAAGCATAATGGGAGCCGCCATATTTGCCGTTACCTACAACATCCTTACGGGCAATACAAAAAACATTTTGAGCGAGGACGGAAAGCCCGTACGTTATACTTTCTCGCAATGGGGTGTCAAGAGCGCCGATGAAGTCAAAGCACTCGTTAAAGTGGACGTTGCCGCTAATAAGTCTTGGGTTGCAGACTATAGTAAGGTTGATTCGCTTTTGGCGGTTAATAACCCCAATTTGACAAGCGCGCAGTTCCAAAAGATACTTGACAGCATGGATAAAGACTATGCACTTTCTATGGCAAAGAAACTAGGTTAACTGAAATATAAACTAGCTAACAAGACACATAAATTCTTGTTCGGCTCCCTGTGAGGTTATGTCAGCAATTCCACGGGGAGCCGAATACCACCAATAAATGCATAATAGCGGGAGGTATAACCTTGGAAAGCAAGGTGGGAGCAATATTACAAGTTAGAAACCTCAGTAAAAATTTTGGCGTTACCCATGCTTTGAAGAACGTCAATTTTGATATTCAATGTGGCAAAATCTGTGGATTGATTGGAGAAAACGGCTCCGGAAAGTCGACGGCGTCTTCTATTATTGCGGGTATGCAACCAGCAACAAGCGGAGAGATGTTTTATAAAGACAAGCCTTGGAAGCCATCCAGCGTATTGGAAGCTTCCAAGGCCGGTATTGCGATGATCGTGCAGGAAGCCGGCACGATTCCTACGGTTTCCGTGGCCGAGAACATTTTCATTGGAAAGTATAAGCAATTTCGCAAAGGGCCAATAGTTGATAAAAATTTAATGTATAAGGAAGCGCAAAAGGCGCTGGAAATAATCGGCGTTACGCACATCGACCCAACCTTTCCTACCCATCTTTATGATATGCAGGATAGAAAGCTTATCGAGCTTGCCCGCGCTATGTATGATGATCCTGACATATTGATTATCGATGAAACTACGACGGCGCTTTCCCATTATGGACGCGAAATCCTTTATAAAATAATGCATAGGCATGCCGAGAGAGGTAAGGCAGTAATAATTATCAGCCATGACCTCGATGAGGTTATGGAGCACTGCGATATGCTTATCATCCTCAGAGACGCAGAAATTATAGATGTCTTGGAACGTAAGGATTTTAATCCGGACGATATAAAGTTCAAAATGATCGGTAGGGAAATAAAGGGCAGCTACTATCGCGACGACTTTGATGGATATAGTGATGAAGTAGTGTTGAAGGCGGAGCGCATTACAACTATGAAGGACCTTCTTGCCTTCGATCTGGAGCTTCACAAAGGAGAGATACTTGGCATCGGGGGATTGTCCGACTGCGGAATGCATACACTCGGACGAGCGCTCTATGGCCTTGAGGATATCGTAAGAGGAAGCGTCAAGCTTCCGGGTAAGAACAATATTTCTATCACGAGCCCAAAGGTTGCGTTTAATAACGGCCTTGGATATGTCTCCAAAGACCGTGATACCGAGAGCCTCGACCTTAATGCGTCAATTTTCGCAAACATTGCGTCTACCGGATACAAAATAAATTCAAAAGGTCCGTTTATATCAGCGAAAAAGGAAAAGGAATATGTTATGACTCAGGTCAATAACCTGGCTATAAAATGCCAGAATGTCTTCCAGCCGGTCCGTAACTTGTCTGGCGGAAATAAACAGAAAGTTGTCTTTGGAAAATGGACTGCCGAGGATGCGGACATTCTCATTCTTGACTGCCCGACTCGGGGTGTGGATATAGGCGTTAAAGCTGCTATGTATCAGCTTATTTACCAAATGAAAAAAGCCGGGAAGTCGATTGTAATGATTTCGGAAGAGCTTCAGGAGCTATGCGGAATGAGTGATAGGCTCCTGATACTGAAGAACGGCAAGGTTTCCGGAGAATTCATGCGCACCGAGGGTTTTGACAACACAAAGCTTATCAACTGTATGATCTGAGAAAGGGGGAGAGATGATGCATTCAAATAATTTTACGAAAATGAGAAGCATGTCAGGGCTTAGCCTATCTGATAAATTTGCTGTTATAAAGAATAATCGTTTTGTTTTCACCGCGCTGCCATTTTTCCTTCTTCTTGTGGTAATCGTTTTCTTTGGGGCTACTACAGATAATTTTTTTGGAGCAACCGTACTTACAGGCATATTTAATCAAGCGGTTATATTTGCCACGCTTGCGATATCGGTTTCTCTTATATATACTGCTGGAAACCTTGATATATCCATAGGAAGCGCAATGGCGCTATGCTCTATTCTGGCGGCAAATATTTACATCAGCACAGGCTCAGTAGTTCTTATGATTATTTCCAGCATAGCGTTGGGCATCGTTCTGATGTCTATTAACAGTACGCTCAGCACAGTTCTTAATGTTAAGGCTGCGACTGTTGGTATTGTTATGATGCAGATTTATTCTGCCATTCGAGAAACGCTGCTCGGAAATGACGCCAAAATAGTGGTTAGTTATAAAATGAGCGAAAGCCTGGAAAGCGGATTCCGTCCTATTGCTTTTATCTTGTTTTTCTTATTGGTATTTATAGTTTATACAAAGACGCCGGTCGGACGAAAGACCAGATTCTACGGAGGAAATGCAAACGCCGCAATACAAGCAGGAATTTCAAAGGTATCACTGCAGTATATAGGATTCATAATATGCGGCCTTGGGGTGGGATTGACTGGAATTTTTTCGCTGATCAGAACATCCGGAGTTACAATTACTACCGGAGACGGTATGGGTATGAACGTTATGCTTGCAACCGTTTTGGGTGGAATGTCAATATTCGGGGGAGCCAAATCCAACAGCTATGCAGGGCTAATAGGTGCGCTTACTGTTGCTGCTCTAAATAAGGGCTTGCTAATGATTGGCGTATCAGCTGCGATAGTTCAGGGGGTACGTGGCTTAATTTTCCTGTTGATAATCTATCTTTCTAGCGAGCGACAGGCAACACTGCCGTCACGGCAGCAGTTCTAAGGCGGAAGAGAGGGATTACATATGAACAATGTTGCTGCAAAAGGACATAGAGCTTTTTATGTTAAACTAAAAATGCTGCTGCAGACTGTAGCGCTGCCAATAGTGGTTTATATTTTAATGGAAATTCTTGCTCGTACGCTTTCTGGAAAAGGAGTTCTCAGTTCAAGCGCTGACGTCAAAAATCTGCTCCGTACACTAATATTGACTTTTTGCTTTGCTCTCGCGTTAAATGCCAACTTCCCCCTTGGCAGAATGGACCTTTCCGCAGGAGCACAGCTGTATATGGGCTGCATAATCGGCGGTAATATTGCGATTCAGTTGGGTCTAGGGGGAACGGGGGTACTGATTTTCAGCATGATTGTTGGTTCTATCAGCGGAATGGTAGTAGGAACTGCCTTTGTAACGCTTCGTATTCTTCCTATGGTTTTGGGACTTGGCATGACGCTTATATTTGAAACCATTTCATTTAGCGCCTTCAACCAGCAGGGACTTATGCTATACGGTAAAAAAGGTATGGACGTGCTTTCTGATACCGGATATATCCTTATTTTTGCCGCTATTATGATTATAGCAGTTACTTATTTTTTCAGCTTCAGCACATTTGGCTTCCGCCGCAAAGCAATTCAGGGGAGTCAGCGCCTTGCTAGCGATTTTGGAATCAATATTTATTGGAACTGTATTCAGTGCTATCTTATAGCCGGGGCATTATTTGCCGCCTCTGGTGTATTCAAAACCGCTTATCAGGGCGCACTTATTCCGGTTCTAGGAATGAGCTCAAACGGAGCTGTCTTTACTTATATGTTCCCTATGATGATCGGAATATGGGTAGGCAGCTTTACAAACAGCCCGGTTCTTGGCATATTCATCGGTTCGGTCTCCCTCTCAATTTTCAGAATAGGCCTTACTAAAATAGGATTAGATGAAACATGGCAGTCGCTGGTAGTATTTTTCTTGTGGCTGTTTTTCATGGTATACCGTTTCAATTCTCCGAAAATAGCGTATCACAAAAAGAGAAAAGCCAGAATTGCTGAGGCAATAATAGCTGAACAGGAGCTTGACGCAGCCCTGGCGGGAAAAGGGGCTTAATTATGGCTGTAAATATTCTGCTTCTTCTGGCGGACGATATGAACTATAACACAATCGGCTGCTACGGCTGCCCTGTGGAAAATATTTCTCCGAATCTTGACAAGCTCGCTTCTGAAGGCATGCGTTTTGACAACGCGCATGTAACTATAGCGGTTTGCCAACCCTCACGCCAGTCTATGCTGACAGGTCTTTATCCTCACCATAATGGAGCACTGGGTTTTGACCCCATCAGAGAAGACGTAACTACTTTGACTGAGGTGCTTAGAGACAACGGCTACTACAATGGTATTATAGGCAAGGTCGAGCACTGCCAACCTGAGAGCAAGTTTGCATGGGACTACTTCAGCGATGTTTTTAACGCTGAAAATTGCTACGGACGCAGTCCGTATATTTACGGAAGAAATTCTGCTGAGTTTTTTAAGAAGGCTAAGGAAGCAGGGAAGCCATTCTTTCTGATGGCAAACTCGCATGACCCTCACAGGCCTTTTGCAGGTAGCGCTCAGGAGCTCCACAGCCACCCACATGCGTTTGGATTCAACACCTATGCCTCCCGTTATTACACTGCTGATGAAGCATGGGTTCCCGGATTTCTTCCTGATTTGCCTGATATAAGGACCGAGCTTGCACAGTATTATTCAAGCTGCCACCGCTGCGACGAATCAATGGGTGAGGTGCTCAAAGCGCTTGACGAATCGGGTATGGCTGACGATACGCTTGTAATATTTATGAGCGACAATGGTATGGCTTTCCCGTTCTCAAAGGCCAATTGCTACCTGAACAGCACCAAAACTCCTTTTATTGCACGCTGGCCGGGTCACATTAAGCCCGGTTCCTGGAACAATACCGACTATATTTCTGGTATCGACTATACTCCAACAATCCTCGAAGCAGTTGGGCTTTTGGACAAGCTAAGCTGTGACGGTAAGAGTTATCTGCCGCTTCTGAAGGGGGAAAAGCATGAAGGACGGAATGTTGTCTTTACACAATTTAACACAACCTCAATGAAGGCCTCATTCCCAATGCGTTGCATGCAGACCGGTCAGTTCGGTTATATTTTCAACTCGTGGGCAGACGGAGCAACTTTCTTCAAAAACGAATCCAAGATAGGTCTTACATATAAAGCAATGAAGGAGGCTGCTGAGGATGATCGAGAAATTGCGGACCGTGTCAGATTTTTTGACTACCGCTGCAGAGAAGAATTCTATGATTTCAGAAATGATCCGGATGCGCTAAACAATCTGATAGATGACCCGTCATATCAGGAGCAAGTCAGCTTCTTCAGAAGTGAGCTTAAGAAGTATATGGAGCAGACGAATGACCCAGTTCTGCCAGATTTCAATAAAATAGTTTTTAGAGTTTAATTAAGCAGTATTTTGATAGAAAGGGGTCATTCACGTTGCCTTTAGTTCCAATGAAAGCAATTCTGGATGCCACAGATAAATTCAATTACGCGCAGGGCGCTTTTAACGTAAACGCCGTAGCGCAGGCTAAGGCTGTAATAGAGGTTCATGAAATGTTCCGCTCAGCGGCAATTCTGCAGGGAGCGGATCTCGCCAACGGTTTTATGGGGGGACGCGTAGATTTCGGCAACGCAACTCTTGAGGATAAGAAAAAAGGAGCTATAAACATTGCTAATGCGGTTAAGAAGTATGCAGAAACAAGCCCAATACCTATTGCGCTGCATCTAGATCATGGCAAAGATTTGGACTCCTGCATTGCTGCGATTGACGGCGGATATACCAGCGTTATGATAGACGGCTCTTCACTGCCGTTTAAGGATAACATCGAGCTAACTAGGGAAGTGGTAAAGTATGCTCATGAGCGTGGTGTTACCGTCGAAGGCGAGCTGGGTGTTCTAGCCGGTGTGGAGGATCACGTCTTTTCTGCAGAATCAACGTACACAAATCCCTTGGATGCAGTTGAGTTTTTTAAAAAGACGGGAGTCGATGCTCTTGCAATCAGCTATGGAACAATGCACGGAGCGAACAAGGGTCGGGATACTGTAATACGTAAAGAAATTGCGATTGCTACCAAGGAATGCATGCGCCACGAAAATATCGAGGGTACGCTTGTAAGCCACGGATCCTCAACAGTTCCTCAGTACATAGTCAAGGAAATTAACGAACTGGGCGGAGACATAAGAGATGCACACGGTATTTCCATGCAGCAGCTAAAAGAAGTTTCTAAGCTTGGCATAGGAAAGATTAACGTTGATACTGATATACGTCTGGCTGTGACCCGAAATCTGAGAGAACTCTTTAAAAATCGACCGGAGCTGCAAAAAAGCGAGACGGTTGGGGATATATATAAGCTTTTGACCGAGAATAAGTCTGCTTTTGATCCTAGAATATTTCTTCCGCCGATTATGGATACCGTAATGTTTGGAACAGTGCCTAATGATGCGATAGGAGCAGTCGTTAGCTGTATTGAAAAAGGCGTAAAAGAAGTAGTTGGCACCCTGATAATCGAGTTTGAAAGCTTTGGCAAGGCCTACTTGGTAGAATGTATATCCCTGGATGAGATGGCGCAGCGGTATAAGAAAAAAGGGATATAAACAGCCAGATTGATATCCGCAGCATTTTTATAAAAAGTGAGGAAGCGTTCTTGAAACATATATATCTGAACCTAAAGCGATTTGACGTACCTGTTGAAAACGGCGGAGTTAACAGATTGGCGGCTCTAAAAGACTGGGGCCCATACATAGTTAAAAGCACCCAGGAATACTTGAAAAAATACGACCCTAAAGAGGTTGAATTCATACAGTTTTTTCCCGAAGCGCATATTTTGAGCGCTGTAAGTGCATTAAGCGAAAACAGTCCGATACAGATTGGCAGCCAAAGCGTCTACCGCTTCGACACCGAGTTAGGGGGAAACTTCGGTGCGTTTACATCAAATCGCCCGGCCTCGATTGTAAAAGCTATGGGCTGCACCGCAACAATCATAGGACATTGTGAGGAACGCATGGATAAGAAGGGTATTCTTGCGGAGACGGACATTAACAATTCGGCTGCCGTTAACAGGCTGCTGAATAAGGAAATTACCATTGCCGTTTCTCAGGGGCTTAAAGTTCTGTACTGCATTGGAGAAACAGGCGAAGAGCAGGATGTTTGGCAGGAGGTGCTAGAAGAACAGCTTCAAATCGGGCTTAATGGCGTAGATACATCAAATGTAGTTATAGCATACGAGCCCGTATGGTCAATAGGTCCTGGAAAAACTCCTCCCAACAAGGAGTATATTACTAAAATCGCGAAATTCGTTAAAAATAAAACAAACGGCATGGATGTTGTATATGGCGGCGGGCTAAAGCTTGAAAACGCAAAAATGCTGGCTTCCATACCAGTAATTGACGGAGGATTAATTGCACTCACGAGATTCTCAGGAGAAATCGGATTCTACCCTGAGGAATACCTCGAAATCATCAGTGCATATTTGGGAAGGTAGGATGAAATGAAGCTTGAATTTGAATACGGCCTGGGGATGATGAGCGCCGAACTGCCTGACTGGACTGACGTTTTTGTGCCGGGTGAAACGGTGCCTGATCCGCCTTATATACCGGAGGATAAGATTGAAGAGGAAACCCTTAAGAGCTTACGTAATCCGATTGGCATGCCGCCCCTTTCTGAGCTTGCGCACAAGGGAAGCAAGTGCGTGATAGTGTTTCCCGACCGCGTAAAGGGCGGAGAACAGGCGACATCACACAGAAAAATAAGCATAAAGCTTATTCTGAAGGAGCTTTATGCTGCTGGCGTGGAGAAGAAAGACATTCTTCTTCTATGCTCAAACGGCTTGCATCGCAAAAATACTGAGCAGGAGATTCGCGGAGTCCTCGGCGACGAGTTGTTCAATGAATTCTGGTACAGCCATCAGATAATAAACCACGACAGTGAGGATTATGAGCATTTGGTCGACCTTGGCAAAACAGACCGCGGCGACCCGGTGATAATGAATAAGTATGTTTACGACTGCGATGTGCCAATCTTAATTGGACACACGCAGGGCAATCCTTATGGGGGCTACTCGGGAGGCTATAAGCATTGCGCCACAGGCATAACGCATTGGCGCTCTATCGCCTCGCATCATGTTCCCGAGGTGATGCACAGGAAGGATTTTACTCCGGTAAACAGCAATTCACTGATGCGCTCGAAGTTTGATGAAATCGGCCAGCATATGGAAAAGTGTATGGGTAAAAAGTTCTTCTGCTGCGACGCCGTGCTGGACACAAAATCACGGCAGATTGAAATCAACAGCGGATACGCTAAGGAGATGCAGCCCATATCCTGGGCTACCGCCGATAAGCGCACCTATGTTCACTGGGCGGAAAAGAAGTACGACATAATGGTATTTGGGATGCCGCAGTTTTTCCACTACGGAGAAGGGATGGGCACTAACCCGATCATGCTAATGCAGGCAATTTCGGCACAAATTATCAGACATAAGAGAGTAATGAGCGATAAGTGTGTTATAATATGTTCATCAATCTGCAATGGTTATTTTCATGATGAGCTTTGGCCATATCTCAGGGAATGCTATGATATGTTCCAGCATGACTATATGAATGTGCTGCCTGATTTAAACCGTTACGGAGAGTATTTTGCAACTAACGAGGAATATATTAGAAAATACCGTTATTGCAACGCCTTCCACCCGTTTCATGGCTTTTCGATGATGAGTTGTGCACACATTGCGGAAGAGAATGCATCGGCAATCTACCTCGTCGGAGCGCAGGAGCCCGGCTACGCAAGAGGCATGGGACTCAAAACGAGGGCGACGTTCGAGGAAGCCCTGGCCGATGCCATGAAGAAGTATGTCGGACCTAAGCCAAACATTCTCGCGCTTCCCCGTACCTTTAAAACCGCTTCGGTTCATCTTTGCATGAAAGATCCGGCACAAAACAGCACAAGCATAAACGTAAATCATCCCTGCTGCGGATAAGGGAGTGGCTTTGTAAAAGTGAGAATATATCAGGATAAGAATCAACCTATAGAAAGCCGCGTTGAAGATCTGCTTTCTATAATGACGCTGGAGGAGAAGGTTGCGCAGCTTTGTGGCGACCTTCCCGCCAGTGTAATTGAGGACGGAAAAGTTAGCAAGAAGAAGCTAAAAGAGAAGTTCTCAGACGGGCTTGGCCGCATTACCCAGTATTCGATGTTAGGCCTTTCAAACCCCGACAGAATTGCCGCCGCGACAAATGAGATTCAGGAGTTTTTTGTTAAGGAAACAAGGCTCGGAATACCTGTAGCACTGCAGTCGGAAAACCTATGCGGATATCCAGCGGCAGGTGGTACGGTCTTCCCATCGATGCTTAATCTCGCTTCTACTTGGCAGCCGGAACTTGCCGGTGAAATGAGCTCAATAATCGGCAGAGAGTCTCGTTCCGTCGGAATAACCTCGGCAATGAGCCCGGTTCTTGACGTTTCTCGAGATCCGCGCTGGGGCAGAACTTACGAGACCTTCGGAGAGGACCCATATCTTATCAGCCAAATGGGAATCGAATATATTAAAAGCATGCAGGCCCAGGGTGTAAGCTGTATAGCCAAGCACTTTCTTGCCTATGCAGAAACACAAGGGGGACTCAACGCCGCGATAACCCGTATGAATGACAGGGAGCTTTACGAAATCTTTGCTACCCCGTTTGAAGCGGCGGCAAACGAAGCCGGCCTTGATGCTATGATGGCAAGCTATTCTGAAATAAACGGTCTTCCGGTAGGAGCAAATAAGGATATCGCCAGAAAGCTTCTCCGCGATGTCATGAAGTTCAAAGGCGTTCTTACCTCCGACGGCGCGGCAATACTTAAAATGTTCAATTATTATCACATATCAAAAGACTATATGGAAGCCGGCCTGATAGCAAAAAAGGGCGGGCTCGACACCGAGATTCCGGTCGGAGCGTCCTTCCGCAATCTTACGAATTACGTAAAGTCTGGTGATCTGGATGAAGCGCTGATAGACGAGTCTGTGCGCAGAGTGCTTACAGTTAAGTTTAAATGCGGTCTTTTCGAGAACCCGTATTCCGAGAGAACTAATGTCAGCATAAACATGGCCACTCGTGAAAGTCAGGAGCTTAGCCAGAAGATAGCTGAAAAATCTATAATAATGCTCAAGAACGACGGCATACTGCCCCTTAATAAGGGCATAAAAGTTGCTGTGATAGGGCCTCATGCCGAATCTCTGCGCTATCCCGTAAGCGGTTATACATATCCCGCATATATAGAGATGATGCATGCCGGTGTCAATAACGGAGCCGTAACCTTCAACGGTATTGCCGACGAGGCGGCAAAGCATAAGGAAGAAAAAGGCAAGGGGCCCTTAGGACCCTTTGAAACTATGTTTTCAATATTTACAGAGGATGAAATTAAGCAGCTCGACGATATGAACGGTGTGCTGCGTAAAGCTGGTGCTGCAACACTTAAGGAAGCGCTTGAAGAATGCTTTGATGTTAAGTATGCCGAGGGCTGCAAGATAATAGACAGATCAACAGATGGTTTTGCCGAGGCCGTTAAAACGGCGGAGGAAAGCGATGTCGCGGTTCTAGCCCTTGGCGGCAATTGCGGCTGGGTCAATGTAACCGGCGGAGAGGGCAAGGACCGTTCATCGTTAGATTTGCCTGGAGTACAGCAGCAGCTTCTCGAAGCTGTTGCCGCCACGGGAAAACCGGTTGTAGTCATTCTTTACGGACCGGGCTGTTTTGGCGTTAATTGGGCCGATAAAAACGTCTCCGCGATACTCCAGGCTTGGATGCCGGGACCTCATGCGGGTAAGGCAATTGCTAATGTATTGAGCGGAAAGGTAAATCCAGGCGGAAAACTTCCTTTAACCGTTCCAAGGCATGTCGGGCAGGTCCCGCTTTACTACAACCACAGGATAGGAAGCGGTTACTGCAGCGGTGCTGATGCCAACAGCGGAGCTAGCACAATATTTTCCGGAGGATATGTGGACGGCCCAGATGATCCTTTGTATCACTTCGGTTTCGGACTTAGCTATACAAGCTTCGAGCTTAGTGATTTAATTTTATCTTCAAATGAAGTACCAACAAACGGTGAAGTTATCGTATCCTGCAAGGTTAAAAATACTGGTACAAGAAGCGGCGACGAGGTTGTGCAGCTTTATACAAGCTTTAGTGGCGCGCATGTAATACGCCCGAATAAGCAGCTCTGCGGATTTATTCGCGTTTCTCTGGAGCCGGGAGAAGAAAAAACAGTCAGCTTTGACCTAAAGATGGCACAGCTTGGTTATTATAATGAAGATATGGAATTTGTTGTAGAACCCGGTACGCTCAATATTATGGTTGGGACAAGCGCTAAAGAGCTGCCGCTTAAGCTGTCAGCAAAGCTTGTTGGGGAAAAGGCAAACATTATGGGAGCTCGTTCTTATACATGTCGAGTCTTTGTGAATTAGTATTAATTAAGGTGGTAAAAAATGATCTTTATCTGCTTTGTAATTGCGATCCTATCTTCCTTGGTTGGGGCGATTTGCGGCGTCGGCGGCGGGGTTATAATCAAACCGACTCTGGATTTTTTTAAGGTCGGCAGCGTTTCGACGATTAGCTTTCTTTCAGGCTGCACAGTGCTTTCAATGTCTTTTTATTCTGTAGGGAAGGCGATATTAGCGAAAGAAAACAAGGTCGATCTGAAAACCGGAACAGCGCTGGCAGCAGGAGCGGCCATAGGCGGAGTGGTGGGTAAAGAATTATTTACTGCAGTTAAAAACCTGTTTGCAAACGGGAATACCGTGGGAGCCGTACAGTCTGTTTGCTTACTGCTTATCACATTGGGAACGCTAATCTATACGTTGCGAAAAGACAAGATAAAGACATTAAAGATTAACAGCAAGTTTGTTTGCATACTAATAGGGTTCTTCCTGGGAATAATGTCGAGCTTTTTGGGGATAGGGGGCGGCCCGATAAACCTGGTGGTACTGTACTTTTTCTTTTCGATGGACACAAAAACCGCGGCCCAGAACAGCCTATACATAATTTTGTTTAGCCAGATTGCAAGTCTCATTTCCACACTTGTAACGCATACGGTTCCTCAATTTGACTGGATGACGCTGATTATGATGGTTGCAGGAGGAATTCTAGGCGGAATTCTGGGGCGATATTTATACAAAAAAATGGACAACAAGGCTGTTGAAAAGCTTTTCATAATTTTGATGATAGTCATAATGGGAATCAGCGCTTACAATAGCTTCCAGTATGCCTTCTAAACCGTCAATTAAAAAGTTAAAGTTGAAAGGGGCTGTCTCAAAAAGAAGCCCCGAAAAGAAAGAAGGTCAGCCCGAAAGGGTTGGCCTTCTCAATTTGAGCTAAGCAACAACCGGATATGACGGTAGTTCTGACTATTGTAAATTCTCATCAAATCTTAATACATAAAGGAGCATTGGGGTGCGCACCCTGAAAAGGAAAGTACAGCTGCCTTCAGCAAAGTAAAGATAGCGCATAATTACGGCCTCAAGCATCTCGGATTTCATCATTTTGTAAGATGTGTCAAGGGGGTGGGGACAAAATCCTGGACCAAAAAGTAAGGAGGTTGCCCATTTATTCCCTTGAAGATAGAAAGAAAGCAGTACTTGATGTGATCGCCGGGATATAATTGACCGAAAACGCCGGTGAGAATTGACCCACTCAACAAAAACGGCTACCATGATCGAAAATAGATTGTGGGGTGAGGCCAATGCTAAGGAGTGGGATGATACTTATGATACGAGAAAAAGCGCAGCGCGGTAAGAGCGCCTATGCCATTGGGAAGGAACT